>NZ_JBJDRF010000011.1:0-107294 GCF_044987305.1 Novosphingobium sp. ZW T3_23 | reverse complement strand
CGACTCAAAATCGTTTGTCGAAAGGCGTGCCCGTTCGAGTCGGGCCAGGGGCACCACACAGCAAAAAGCCGCGAACCCACCAAGGGTTCGCGGCTTTTTGCTGTGTGATTTGTGCAAGGCGATGGCGGCAAGTGACCGGTCTGCGTTGCGTTCAATAGTGAACAAAAGCGTTGGGCCGCCTCGGCTTTTGGGGCTATCTCTTGGAAATGGACGGAATTTAACAGTTAAACACGGTGATTCCGCCGGTAATCTTTCTACACTGGTAACATCCTTGAAATTCCAGCGCGGCAACGCGGTGGCATGTCTGTCGTCCCTTGGGACGTGATCGACCTCGAGGTCTGCTGGAAGCCCGTTCCGAATCGAGGAGACGAGATTGCGGGGCATCGGTGGCCGATGGACCGCCGACGCGCTTCCAGCAGTTCCGGCCGGTCCCGCCTTCCGCTCCCTTTGCGGCAGAGCGAGGGTCCAGGAAGACCGCTGGAATTTGAACAGGTTTTTGGAGAGCCGCTTCGGGTCGCAACAAAGAAGCGCGTTTGCCAAATATCCCCCTCCGGACTAATAAGGTTCGGAGGGGGACGACATGGAACCCACCGCCGACGAATATCGCGACGCCCTATCGCGCGTCGTCGCTTCTTCTACTTTCCGGTCTTCGCCCAAGTTGGCGGAACTTCTGTCCTATCTCGTAGACCAAAAGCTATCCGGGCATGGTGACAGGCTGAAGGGTTATCCCATCGCGCTTGACGTCTTTGGACGCGGCGATGACTTCGACGCTTCTTCCGATTCGATCGTGCGGGTGCAGATGACCCGCCTGCGCAAGGCGCTGATCGAATACTACGTAGGAGAGGGTGCTGGCGATCCATGCCGCATCGTGGTGCCGCGCGGTTCCTATGCGCCAGTCCTGGAGCGTGTCGCGAAGGCGGTGTCGGAGCCACAGGGAGAAGCGCCCGATTTCCAACCGGACACGGTTCGACCGGCCCCCGATGGTCCTCGTAACGAGGATATCGTCCAGTCTTCCAGCGCACTCAATCTTAGGCGCCGTTCGTGGGGTTTCCTGGCGGCGCTGGCGCTCGCCGCCTCTCTCGTGATCATCTACTGGCCGGGGAGCGAGCGCGACGGCGTTCTGGTGCGTGCAAGTCGGTGATCTTCTGGATCGGCGGTGCAGACCCGCAGAAGATCGCAGCCGCGAAGGCGGGCGGCCCGGCGCTGCCCTCGCTTCACAGCCCGTTCTGGGCACCGCAGGCGGACAAGGTGATCGCGTCGGGCAGCGAGGCCCTGACGCTGACCGCCATGCGACTGATGGCTCGGAAATGATCCGGAATCTGTAATGCTGTCCGACGCTGCGGGAAGCAGGTGGTGGCGTCCGGCGAACTCTCGATCATCCGGATTTTTGGACCTGTGTCAGATTCACCGACAGTTTACGCCTTTATCCTAGAACGAAGGCATTGCCGGTTTCGGCTCGTAGAATGGCGGCCGCGACGATGATTCGTCTTTTCAAACACTACATTCCTCACGCCGTGGCCCTGCTGTGGCTGGTGGACATGCTTCTGCTGATCGGCGCGAATGAGCTTTCCTGGCGTCTGCGCGCCGGGCAGATCGGCATGGCGCTGGGAGATATCGGCGCGCGCATCGGGCTCCATGCCGGTTTTGCGATCGTTCTCTCGCTCTCGATGGTTGCGGTCGGTGTCTACGGTGCGGAAGCGCTGCGCTCGATGCGGTTCGCGGCAGCCCGCCTTCTGGTTGCCATATCCCTGGGCGTGATCGCGCTCGCATTCTTCGATTTCGTGTTCGCGGCGCAGAACTTCTGGCGCTCCACTCTGGCCTATTCCATGGGCATCGCCATCGTGCTGCTGGTGGCGAACCGCCTCCTGCTCGGAGCCTTCCTGGGAACGTCGGCGTTCCGTCGCCGCGTTCTGGTGCTGGGCGCGGGCGGACGGGCACAGCGGGTGCGGGAACTGGCGGATCGGCCGGAAAGCGGCTTCGTCATCGTCGGCTATATCTGCATGAGCGAAGGCACACCAACGATCGAGGAATCGATCCCCCGCGCGGCCATCAACAACCTTACCCGTTATGTGGACAATCTGGGCGTCACGGAAGTCGTCCTGGCCCTGGAAGAACGCAGAAATGCCCTGCCTCTCAAGGACTTGCTCCGGATCAAGACCACGGGCGTCCACGTCAACGAATTCTCCAGCTTCCTGGAGCGGGAGACGGGGCGGGTCGATCTCGACACGGTCAATCCCAGCTGGTTGATCTTCTCCGACGGCTTTTCCTCGGGTCGGATGATTTCCAGCGTGGCGAAGCGACTGTTCGACATTCTCGCCAGCGCCGTGGTGCTTTGCCTGACGATGCCGATCATCCTGCTCTTCGCCCTGCTGGTGAAGATCGATAGCCGCGGTCCTGCCTTCTACCGGCAGCAGCGGGTCGGATTGTTCGGAGAGAACTTCGACGTCATCAAGCTGCGTTCGATGCGCACCGACGCGGAAGCGGCGGGGGCGCAGTGGGCGGCCAAGGACGATCCCCGCGTCACCCGTGTCGGGCGCTTTATCCGCAAGGTCCGCGTGGACGAACTGCCGCAGGCCTGGAGCGTTCTCAAGGGCGAGATGAGCTTCGTGGGCCCGCGTCCTGAACGTCCGCAGTTCGTGGCCGAACTGGAAGAGCAGCTGCGCTATTACGCCGAGAGGCACATGGTGAAGCCGGGCATAACCGGCTGGGCACAGATCAACTATCCCTACGGTGCCTCGATAGAGGATTCCCGCCACAAGCTGGAATATGACCTCTACTACGCCAAGAACTATACGCCGTTCCTGGATCTGATCATCATTCTCCAGACCCTGCGCGTCGTTCTCTGGAGCGAGGGCGCCCGATGAGCCCCGCACCTTGAGCCCCGCACCTTGAGCCTCCTGCCGTGAGCATCGCACCCTCTCTGGACGCCTGGCGGACGATCGGCATCGTGTTTGACCTGGCCGGCGCCATAGCCGTTGCCAGCCTTGCCCTCTGGCTCTGGCCGAGGCGCGCGCGCTTCGATGCGGCAGGCGCAAGCGTGGTTGCGTCCCTGTTGTTCACCGCCGGATGGTGCGTGGCTGCGGCGACGACGGCAACGATGACTGGCCAGGCGCCGATCCTTGCTTCCTTTGCCGAAAGCCTTCGCAACCTTGCATGGCTGGCGGTGATCTATCGGCTGTTCGCAGGCGACGGGCGTCATTCCAGCCTTGCCCCGATCCGCCCCGTCATCCTGGCCCTTGCCTTCGTGGGTGTGCTGCACCTCGGCCTGGCACTGGCCTTGTCCTATGTGCCGGAAACGGGTGGAGCGGTGATCCGCGCCTTCGAGATCGAGGTCATGCTGCGTCTGCTCGTGGCGGTGGGCGGGCTGGTGCTGGTCCACAACCTCTATGCCGGCGCGCCCCGCGAACTCCGCCCTGCGCTGCGCTGGCCGACGATCGGACTGGCCATCCTGTGGTCGTTCGACCTCAATCTCTACACCGTCGCCTATCTCGCCCGAAGCTGGCCTGGCGAAATCGCCGCCTTGCGCGGCGGGGCGGCACTGGCGTTGGCCGCATGCCTGGCGATCGCCGCCTCGCGCAATCGCGACGAACTGCGGCTCAAGCCATCGCGCGCGGTGACGTTTCAGACGTTCTCGCTACTGGTCATCGGCGTCTATCTCGTCGCCATGGTCGCCGTCGCGCAGTGGCTTTCCTATGTCGGAGGCAACTTCGCGCGGCTGATAGAGATGGCCTTCCTCACGTTCGCCAGTGCCTTCGCGCTGGTGGTGCTGCCCTCGCGCCGGGTTCGCGGCTGGCTGAAGGTCATCCTCGCCAAGCACTTCTTCCAGCATCGCTACGATTATCGCGAGGAGTGGCTGCGCTTCACCCGCACGATCGGCAGGAACGACGACGCGACATCGCCTCTGGGAGAGCGGGTGATCCAGTCGGTGGCGGATATCACCGACAGTCCCGCCGGCCTCCTGCTGACGCCGGGCGAACAGGGCGACCTGACGCTCGCGGCGCGATGGAACTGGCCGGATGTGGAGGTGCCCGCCACGGCCTTTCCGGCCGCGATGCTCGGACTGTTCGAGCAGGCAAGCTATATCGCCGATATCGACGATCTGCGCGACGGATTTTCTGCGCACCCCATCGACCTGCAAGTGTCTGACTGGCTGCGTGACGAACGGCGGGCCTGGGCGCTGGTGCCGCTGGTTCACTACGAGCGCCTGGTCGGAATGGTCGTGCTCGCCCGCCCGGCCATGGCACGCAAATTCGACTGGGAGGATTTCGACCTGCTGCGCGTGATCGGCCAGCAGCTCGCCAGCTATCTGGCCGAGAATGCCAGCCAGGAAGCCCTTGCGGAATCCAGCCGGTTCGAGGATTTCCACCGCCGCATGGCTTTCGTGATGCACGATATCAAGAACCTGGCCAGCCAGTTCAGCCTCCTTGCGCGCAATGCCGAGCTTCATGCCGACAAACCCGAATTCCGCGCCGACATGCTGATCACTCTGCGCAATTCCTCGGACAAGCTGAATGCCTTGTTGTCGCGCTTGTCGCGCTATGGCGCCGGGGCGGTGGACCGGCTCGAAACGGTACGGGCGGGTGACGTCCTGCGCGGCGCCGTCGCCCGGTTCAGCGGCAGTCCCCAGGTCGTCCTGTCCGAAGTCCAGGATCTCTTCGCGACGGCGAACGGCCATTCGCTCGAACAGGTTCTGGTGCATCTCGTGCAGAACGCCCTCGATGCGAGCCGGGCCGACAGTCCGGTGCTGGTTTCCCTCCGTGTGGACGGGCTGTTCGCCCGGTTCGAAGTAGTCGATTCCGGCACGGGGATGTCGGCCGAATTCGTGCGTCACCGTCTGTTCAAGCCATTCGTGTCCACCAAGAGCGGCGGTTTCGGGATCGGGGCGTTCGAGGCGCGCGAATTGGTGAAGGCCATGAAGGGGCGGCTGGACGTCGAATCCCGCGAAGGGTTGGGCTCCCGTTTCATCGTCCGCATTCCACTGGCTCTGTCGAGCGGTATCGGCGCCGGCGCGCCATTCGACAGCACCTCCCAGGACCAGAAAGTAGCCTGACAATGACCGAGACCCGACCCAAGCTGCTCGTCATCGAGGACGATCCCGGCCTCCAGGCGCAGCTTAAGTGGGCTTACGAGGATTTCGACGTCATCGTTGCCGGAGACAGGGCCTCGGCGTTGACGCTGCTCCGTGCGGAAATGCCGGACGTGGTGACCCTCGATCTCGGCCTGCCGCCAGATCCCGACGGCACGACGGAGGGCTTCGCGGTGCTGGACGAGATCATGGCGCTGAAACCGGGCACCAAGGTGATCGTCGCATCGGGCCACGGCGCGCGGGAATCGGCGCTCCAGGCCATCGCGCGCGGCGCCTACGACTTCTATCCGAAGCCGGTGGATATCGATGCGCTGGGGCTGATCGTGCGGCGGGCCTTGCAGCTGCACCGGCTTGAGGAGGAAAACCGCCGCCTGGCCTCACGGGCCGAGAAGGACGAGAAAGTCCTTGGCAGGCTGATCACCACCGCGCCGGAAATGCTCCGCGTGGCGCGCACCATCGAGCGTGTGGCCAACACCAATGTTTCCGTCATGCTCCTCGGCGCGAGCGGCACCGGCAAGGAGCTGCTGGCCCGGGGGCTCCACGAAGCGAGCGATCGGGCCAAGCGCGAATTCGTGGCGATCAATTGCGCGGCGATTCCGGAAAACCTGCTCGAAAGCGAATTGTTCGGGCATGAGAAGGGTGCCTTCACGGGAGCCGTAAAGACGACGCCGGGCAAGATCGAGTTGGCGGCCGGCGGCACGCTTTTCCTCGACGAGGTGGGTGACATTCCGCTTCAGCTTCAGGTCAAGCTCCTGCGGTTCCTTCAGGAACGGGTGATCGAGCGGGTCGGATCGCGCGAATCGATACCGGTGGACACGCGCATCGTCTGCGCCACGCACCAGGATCTGGAGGCGATGATCGGGGAAGGGCGCTTTCGAGAGGACCTGTTCTATCGCCTGGCGGAAATCGTGGTGCGGATTCCCAGTCTTTCCGAACGTCCGGGAGACGCCGCCCTGCTGGCCAAGGCCTTCCTCCATCGCCATGCCAGGGACATGAACCCGAGCGTGCGCGGCTTCGCGGCCGATGCGCTGGCGGCGATCGATGCCTGGCACTGGCCGGGCAACGTTCGCGAATTGGAGAACCGGGTGAAGCGCGCCGTGATCATGGCGGATGAGAAGCTGGTCGGGGCCGCCGATCTCGACCTTGCCGATCCCGACGAGCAAGTGATCAACGCCCTGAACCTCAAGTCCGCGCGCGAACAGGCCGACCGCAAGGTCATCCGCCATGCCCTTGCGCGAAGCGAAGGAAATATCTCCAGCACCGCCAAGATGCTGGGGATCAGCCGCCCCACGCTCTACGACCTGCTGAAGCAGTACGACCTGCAGAACTGAGCCGTTGCGCGGGGAACCGAGCCGGTCCCCGCGCCTGGTTCACAGTTTTGGGCCGATTATTTGGGCTGATAGGTCTGATCCGGTCCAGGGAAGTTGCGGGCGCGGACTTCCTCGGCGTACTTGGCCGCCGCTTCCGAAACCAGTCCCGCCATGTCGGCATAACGCTTCACGAACCGGGGAACGCGGTCGAACATGCCCAGCATGTCCTCGGCAACCAGCACCTGACCGTCGCACTGCGCCGAGGCGCCGATGCCGATCACCGGGATGTCGAGGCTGTGTGTAAGCGAAATGGCGATCGGTTCGACCACCCCCTCGACGACCACCGAGAAGGCTCCTGCATCGGCCACCGCCTTGCCGTCGGAAACGATCTTGGCATGTTCTTCCTGGCTGCGCCCACGCGCTCCATAGCCGCCCAGTGCGTTGACCGCCTGCGGCGTGAGGCCGATATGCGCCATGACGGGGATGCCGCGCTGCGTGAGGAAGGCGATCGTTTCCGCCATGGCGATGCCGCCCTCGAGCTTGACGGCCGCGCAGCCGGTCTCGGCCATGATCCGCGCCGCAGAAGCAAAGGCCTGCTGCGGGCTTTCCTCGTAGGAGCCGAAAGGCATGTCGACCACGACGAGCGAGTGGTAGCTGCCGCGCACCACTGCGGCTCCGTGCGCGATCATCATGTCGAGCGTGACGGGCAGGGTGGAGGGCAGCCCGTAGATCACCTGGGCAAGCGAGTCTCCCACCAGCAGTATGTCGCAATGCTGGTCGAGAAGCTGGGCCTGGCGTGCCGTGTAGGCCGTCAGCATGACGAGCGGCTCGACGGTTTTCCCTTCCACCTTGCGGCGTTGAATGGCGGGAACCGTCAGGCGCTTCATCGGCGCGGGCGTGGGATTGGCGCGACTTGTCGCGGTATCGAGCTGAAAGGTCGTGGACATGCCCCGCTTCTAGCGCGGGGTTTGCAGATGCGCAAAAGTGCATTTTCAATGCCGATGGCCTGAACAGCGCAACGTCGCCGTGTTTTCGGGCACATCGCAACGCCCGGTTCCCATGGGCCAATTTCAGCAAAGCCGGGGAGCCAGAAGCGTTAGGGCTTGCCAAGGCGCGGCAGCCCGCTAGCGTCACGCCATAAAAGGAATTCAGGGGTCCACCGCATGTTCGGACGCGTTAAGCCGCTCGACGCCATTCTGGCGACGGCGGAAAAGAAATCTCTTCACAGGTCGCTGGGTGCGTTCCAGCTGACGATGCTGGGCATCGGCGCCGTTATCGGCACGGGTATTTTCGTTCTCACCGCCGAGGCGGCGCAGAAAGCCGGGCCCGGCATGATGCTGTCCTTCGTGATCGCCGGCTTCGTCTGCGGGGTAGCGGCGCTTTGCTACGCCGAGATGGCAGCCATGGTGCCGGTCTCGGGCTCGGCCTATACCTACAGCTACGCCGTCATGGGCGAAACCGTCGCCTGGATGGTCGGTTGGGCGCTGATCCTCGAATATGCGATTGCCGCGGGCGCTGTGTCCGTCGGTTGGTCGGGTTACTTCGTGGGCTGGCTCAACAGCAGTTTCGGCATGAACATTCCGCTCGATTTCGTGCGCGGGCCGTTCGACGGAGGCGTGATCAACATCCCCGCGATGCTGATCGCGGCTGCCGTCACCGCTCTCCTCATCAAGGGCACGAAGGAAAGCGCCACGGTCAACGCGGTGCTCGTGGGCATCAAGATCCTGGCGCTCGTCATGTTCGTCGTGCTGACGATCCCCGTTATCAGCAGCGGCCAGTTCAAGCCCTTCGCGCCGCTCGGCTTCGCCGGCATCTCCAGCGCCGCCGCTTCGATCTTCTTCGCCTATGTCGGCTTCGACGCCGTATCGACGGCGGCCGAGGAAACCCGGAACCCGCAGCGCAACATGCCCATCGGCCTGATCGGCAGCCTTGGCATCTGCACGATCTTCTACATGCTGGTCGCATCGGGCGTGATCGGCACCGTGGGCGCCCAGCCGGTACTCGATGCCAATGGCGTTGCATTGTCGCCGGGCACGCCGGAACTGTCGCAGGCCTGCGCCGCCATTCACGAGAATGCCGTGGTCTGCTCTAAGGAAGCGCTTGCCTGGACCTTGCGCCAGGTCGGCTATCCCATGGTGGGCTGGCTGGTCGGCGCCGCCGCGATCATCGCGCTGCCTTCCGTCATCCTCATGATGATGTTCGGCCAGACCCGCATCTTCTTCGTGATGAGCCGCGACGGCCTGCTGCCGGAGTTCTTCTCGAAGGTGCACCCGCGCTTTCACACGCCGCATGTCATAACGCTGCTCACCGGCCTGTTCGTGACGCTGTTCGCGGCATTCTTCCCGGTTGGCTTGCTGGCGGACGTTTCGAACTCCGGCACGCTGTTCGCCTTCGCCGCAGTGTCGATCGCGGTGATGGTGCTCCGCAAGACGGACCCGACCCGCAAGCGCCCGTTCCGCACGCCGGGCGTGATGCTGACCGCGCCGCTGGCCATTGCCGGATGCATCTATTTGTTCTTCAGCCTCTCGTTCCAGACCATCTCGCTGTTCGTGGGTTGGGCACTTCTGGGGCTGATCGTCTACTACACCTACAGCCGCTCGCGCAGCCATGTAGGCCGCGGACTGATCGAGACGCATGAAGTCGATGCCGATGCGCCGCCGCAGCCGGTCCCGCCGGTCTGACACGAAGCGACAGCATCAAAGGGAAGGGGAGCCATCGTGCTCCCCTTTTTTTGTGCCCGCAGCCCATCCACAGTTCAGCCCCAGCTTGTGCCCGAGTTTCCCACAGGGTTGTAAAAGGCGGGAGTAGGAGGAAATTTACCTCTCTCGGGCAGAATTCCCACAGGGCCATAGAAAACTCGAGCGTCACCATGTCAGCCATCAAGGCACTGATTCCCGGCTTCCTGCTTACCTGGATCGTCTCCCTGATCATCGGATCGCAGGGATCGCGCGGAGGCCTGCTCGACATTACGCATACCTTTTATCAAGGCCACGAACTCTACTGGTCCTGGCCCCTGTTCTGCGGTGCCACAGGACTGGCCTGGGCGCTGTTCGCGATGATGGAGTGACGGCCTGACGGACTTGGCAGACTGACGGGAGCCGGCGACCCGCCAGAGCGTTGCTCCGGAGATGTCCTTCGCGTTTGACCGTTATGTCGTGGCCGCACTTCTGCTTGCATGCGTGCTCCTGGCCGGCAGGGGCTGGTTGCGCGAGCATCCGGGATACGATCCCTGGGCGCCGCTTACGCTTGACGAGAAGCCGGGGTGGGCGACCCCGCGCAAGTTTATGGCGGTCAGGACCGATCGCGCGATGTGCAGAGGCTTTCTGGAGCGTAGCGGGATCGACGTGACGGCGTTACCGCCGACAGGCAGCGGAACGTGCCGTCGCGATGATCGCAAGCGCCTGGCTGCTCTTCAGGCCTTCGATGTCAGCCTTTCTCCGCCTTCAGCAGAGGCCACTTGCGCAGTAGATGCGGGATTGGCCTGGTGGCTGCGCAAAGGTGTCCAGCCGCAGGCGGAGGCGATCCTGGGCGCCAGGATCGTTCGGATCGAACAACTCGGCACCTATAATTGCCGACGTATCGGCAATGGCGATAGCGGATCCTGGAGCGAGCATGCGACAGGCAATGCCATAGACGTTTCCGCCTTCATCCTCGCGGACGGCAGGCGCATCGGCGTTCGCAGGGGATGGAAGGGATCCGTGGAGGAAAGCGCTTTCCTTCATGCCGTGCGCGATTCGGCATGCACGGCCTTCGCTACCGTGCTCTCTCCGGACTACAATGCGGCACATGCCGATCATCTGCATCTGGATCAGGCGATCAGGTCCGGTGGCTGGCGTGCTTGTCGCTGATGTGAAGGGGAGGCTATTGCCTGAGCTTCTGGTGACCCCTACGGGAATCGAACCCGTGTTTCAGCCGTGAGAGGGCCGCGTCCTAACCGCTAGACGAAGGGGCCGTAGAGCCAGAATGTCCGCGCGTGGCGGTAAAAAATGGTGACCCCTACGGGAATCGAACCCGTGTTTCAGCCGTGAAAGGGCCGCGTCCTAACCGCTAGACGAAGGGGCCATGAAGCCATTTTATCTGCCACCGGATGGTGACCCCTACGGGAATCGAACCCGTGTTTCAGCCGTGAAAGGGCCGCGTCCTAACCGCTAGACGAAGGGGCCGTACCGGGTTGCGCCGGAGGCAGGACCGGCCCTCTAGCGGGGGTCCGATGGGGGGTCAACCCCCTCATAGCGAATAATTTGAACTCTCTATGACATGCCTTGCAGGGACCGGCGCGGCCGGTGCCGAAATTCGCAGATTTCAGGCTGCAAAGGCTGCGTCGTCGATGTGAAGTTCGGCTTGCGGGCGGCTGCCCCAGTCGTCGATCTTGGCGCGTCCGGCCAGCCAGAGCCTGCGCCCTTGCGAGGCGTGCAGCAGGGCTTGCCCCATCTCCGTTTCGGCAGACCGGAAGGCCATGGCCTTGAAGCGACCGCCATCCTGCCCTCCGACGATCAGGCGAACATGGTCCACACCGACGATGTCCGCCTTGATGACATGGACAGGCCCCACGGCGACGCGCGGTCCGGGCCAGCCCATGCCGAAAGGACCGGCACTTTCGAGCTTCTCTACAAGCTCCGGCGTCAATCCGCGCGGGGCAAGCGCCAGGTCCAGCTGCATCGACTGGCTGGCACTGGCGCGGGACACTTCGGAGGCAAGGAGCGAATCCAGCCATTCGGCGAGGGCATCAAGCTTGTCAGGCGCCACGGTGAGGCCGGCGGCCATGGCGTGGCCGCCGCCGGCAACCAGCAGGCCGGCCTGGCGGGCGGCGATGATGGCCGCGCCAAGGTCGACGCCGGGGATCGAGCGGCCGGAACCCTTGCCGTTGCCGGCTTCGTCGGCATCCATGGCGATCACGAGCGTCGGCTTTCCGGTCTTTTCCTTGATCCGGCCCGCGACGATGCCGATCACCCCCGGATGCCACCCGGCCCCGGAAAGAACCATGACCGAGCGGTTGTGCTGTCGCTCGATCTGGGCTTCGGCCGCTTCCTGCACGACCTGCTCGATACCGCGTCGCTCGTCGTTGAGGCGTGAAAGTTGAGCGGCGATGCTCTGGGCCTCATCGGGGTCGGTCGTCGTCAGCAGGCGTACCCCCAGTGTGGCTTCTCCCACGCGGCCGCCGGCGTTGACGCGCGGTCCCAGCGCGAAACCGAGATCCGAACAGGTGGGGGCCCGGCTGAGGCGGCTTGCATCGATCAGCGCGGCCATGCCGATGTTGTCGCGCCTGGCCATGACCTTGAGGCCCTGTGCCACGAGCGCCCTGTTGAGGCCGTGCAACGCGGCAACGTCCGCCACCGTTCCCAAGGCGACAAGATCCAGCAGCGCGAAAAGATCGGGCTCGCGTCGTTGCTCGAAGAACCCCTGGCGACGCAAGGTTCGCACCGTCGCTATCGCGAGCAGGAATGCGACGCCGACAGCGGCGAGATGGCCGTGTCCGGCGGCGATCTCGCTCTCGTCGAGGCGGTTGGGATTGACCAGTGCGGCGGCGCGCGGAAGCTCTGGCGCACACTTGTGGTGATCCACCACGATCACGTCGACGCCCGCGCCATGCGCCATTTCAAGCGCTTCATGCGCCATGGCGCCGCAATCGACGGTGACGATGAGGCTGGATCCTTCCCCTGCGATCCGCACGAGCGCCTCGCCGCTGGGGCCGTATCCTTCGAGCAGGCGGTCGGGGATGTAGTATTTCGCGTCGTGCCCGAGGCCCCGCAGAAGCAGGATCAGCAGGGCGGCGCTGGTGGCGCCGTCGACGTCGTAATCTCCATAGACCGTCATCGTCTCGCCGGTCATCACGGCCTGGGCGAGCCGTTCCGCGGCGGCATCCATATCCCGGAATTCAGAAGGGTCGGGCAGGAAGGCACGCAGCGAAGGAGAGCGATGGCGCTCCAGATCGTCGCGGGGAACGCCGCGAGACAGCAGGATCTGGGTGACGATGTCATCCTCAAGCCCGCCGGCACCTGCCGATGCGCTGTCGGAGATGTCCATGTTGCCCCCACGCCAGCGCCAGGCCTTGCCGGTGAGGGAACGATCGATGCCGAATACGGAAGTAACATGTCGCGAAGCCATGGCGATCGGATTAGACTAAGCCGGGGGCCGGGAAAAGGTCGCGGGCGACATCAGCGCCGGACGAAGGGGAGAAGGGTCGATGTTGGCGATAATCTGGCACAGCCGCACCGGCGCATCGCGCGCCATGGCGGCGGCTATTGCCGAGGGTGCCGGTGAAGGGGCGGTACTGCTGACCGCAGCCGAATCCATGCCGGCGCTCTTGCTGGGCGCGGAGGGCTTTGTGTTCGTCTGTCCCGAAAACCTGGGAACCATGTCCGGTCATATGAAGGAAATGTTCGATCGTTGCTATTATCCCCTGCTCGGTCGTGTCGAAGGGCGACCTTACGCCACGGCAATCTCCGCCGGATCGGATGGCACTGGCGCCTGTTCCCAGATCGATCGCATCGTGACAGGCTGGCGGCTCCGGCGGATGGCGGAGCCCTTGATAGTCAACCTGGGGGCGCAGACCCCGGAGCAAATTCGTTCCGAAAAGACCGTTTCGGAACATGACCTCGGGCTCTGTCGTGACTTGGGATCTGCCTTTGCGGAAGGCTTGCGGATGGGCATCTTCTGAAGATGAAACCGTTCCGGTTGCATTAGTTAGCCAACGGACTCGACGTCGCCGCGCAAGTGCTGCCTTATCGCGGGGAGACAACGATAGAGCCGCAATCCGTGGAACAGACCCTTTCATGCCCAGTCATGCCTGATCAAGAGGCGCCATCGGCCGTGCCAGGCAACGGCATATCGCTTTATTTCAGGCGAGGGTCTCGTCCTTCAACGGAAGCCATCAGCGCCTTGATGGAGGCGACGGCGAATGCTGACATCATGGCGCGGATCACGCATCGGCCGCCTCCGCAGGAGGGCTGGCTCGAACTCCTTGCCAGCGGTCTGACCTTCGATCTGACGGGGCTGGCGCCTGCCGAATCGGCCATTTCAGGTGACATCCTGCAATACCATGGCTTCGATGAGACGCCGCGTTGCGAAGAACTGGAAGCTGTCGAACTTTCTCCTGGCGGCCATATCGCCGGGGGTTCGGGGCTGCTTCCGGTAAACCGAACGATGGTGGGTCTGGCTACCAGCCTGTCCCTGAAACTTCCGGTCGCAGCCATTGGCTGGCGATCCGCGCAGACCTTGATGGAACCGCGCTATTTCGCGCAGATCATCGTGAATTGGCTTGCAGGCGGCGCCTTCCCGGCGCTGGGCCTTACGGCTTTGCTCCGCTCTGAAGATGGAAGTATCTCCACCAAAGGATTGTCGCGGTTCGTCGGTCGGGAAATGCAGCTAGAAGGCGCGGTGGAAGAAACACCGTCCGACACCTTGAAGCTGGCCATTCGCATGGTCGATTACCTCGTTCGCCAAGGTGTTTTTGCAGAGTCCCGGGTGATTGATTCACCTCGGGGAAAGCTGCTGCTGGAGCCGTCCCAAGGGGGCAAGCAGGTCTGGGTCTGGCGGCAACCCTGACCTCCTCTCTTTCCGCTGAGACAGTATCTTCCTTTTCGAGCCGTGAATCGTTCCGGCCAGCCGGATCACGATCGTGGATTGCAACGGCACCACCTGCTTCCGCTCCAAATCGGCCGCAGCGCCTGTTTCCAGCCGTTGATAGCGGCAGTCGGCGGACTGCATGGTTGTTTTGGCGACTTTCGTCGCAATGGACTTCTGCTTCCTTGCGACGAAGCCGCGGGGATCCGCATGGGCCTGCCTCTGCATCGGGGGCCGCATCGACAATATACCGCGATCGTATGCGAACGGGTCGGACAGATCGAAGCGCGATGGTCGTCGGACCGACAGGCTGACGCCTCTCGTGCAAGCGTCGAAGCGCGATGGCGAGTCGATCTGCTGCAGCGCGGCCTGCGCCGCCTTCTGTTGGGGGGATCGGCTTCAGCCCCCCGTCTCAATCGCAACGATCCACTCCGAAGCGAAGCCGACTTCGCGGAACTCGATGCAATGGCTGACGTCTTGTGGCGCGGAACCGAGTGCCTTTCCAGCCCGGCCGTTCACTCCATGCCGGTACGTGCCCACAATTCGTTCCGGGCGGCACGATATTGCTCTTCGAATACGGCGATGCGCGCTTCTACCGGTTCAATGGATTTGATCGCTCCGATCCCTTGTCCGGAGCCCCATATGTCCTTCCAGGCTTTGGCGGCGGTATTGCCGCCCGAGCCGAAGTCCATCTGGTTCTTGTCACCTTCCGGCAAGCGGTCGGGATCCAGTCCGGCCGCCGTGATCGAGGCTCGCAGATAGTTGCCGTGAACGCCGGTGAAGAGGCTGGAATAGACGATGTCCGCCGCCTCGCCGTCAACAATCGCCTGTTTGTAGTTCGAATCCGCGTTCGCTTCATTGGTGGCAATGAATGGAGTGCCGATATAAGCGAAATCCGCGCCCATGGCCTCCGCTGCCAGAATGGAGCGGCCGCAGGCGATAGCGCCCGAAAGTGCCAGGGGGCCGTCGAACCACGCGCGAATTTCCTGCATCAGCGCGAACGGCGATTGTGGTCCGGCATGTCCGCCAGCTCCGGCTGCCACCGCAATCAGCCCGTCAGCGCCCTTTTCAACCGCCTTGCGGGCGAACCGATCGCTGATCACGTCATGGAATACCGCCCCGCCCCAGGCATGCACGGCAGCGTTAACTTCTGGGATAGCGCCGAGGGACGTGATCACCAGCGGAACCTTGTGCTTTTCCAAGACGCTAAGGTCTTCCTCAAGCCGGTTATTGCTTTTGTGCACGATCAGATTGACCGCGAAAGGCGCCTTGCAACCCACTGTACCTGCTTCAATTTCATAGAGCCAATCGTCTAGCTGGCTGGCAGGGCGGGCGTTGAGTGCGGGGAAGCTGCCAACCACGCCAGACCGTACTTGCGCAATGACTAGTTCAGGCGTGGAGACGATGAACATCGGGGCTGCAATCACGGGAAGGCGCAAGGAAGCGAAGGGCGCTGGCAAGGTCATTTCCGGTCCGTTTAAGTGATCGATTAAACGGGCATAGATCGCCGCTGGTATCCTGTCGAGAGGGGCGACGTAACGCCGGAGCGTTGCCGGGCCTTGTGCGTCGCAATGCGCGTGACCAGGACTGAAGGCTGTAATAGACAGCGGTGTCGATCATCAGAACGGCCCATGAGCCGTCGCCGGGAGAGAACCTCATGTCCGATCACGCCGTCGCCGAATTCGATTGCTCCGATATCGATCAGTATCTGGGCAAGGTCATCGACTCGTCACCGATTCGCGAACCCTTGGGGAACAACGATATCCGTCGCTGGGCCCAGGCGATGCACTACCCGAACCTTCTGCATTTCGATCCCGCCTATGCCGGCCAGAGCCGCTTCGGTCGGTTGGTTGCGCCGCAAAGCTTTCCGATCGTCATGGATGACGGTCATGGTACGGCACCTTCTTGTGTAGGCTGCATCCCCAATTCGCATCTGCTCTTCGGCGGAGACGAGTTCTGGCACTACGGACCGCGCATCTTCGGCGGAGATGTGGTGACCAACGAACGCATTCCGTTCGACTACACCGTCAAGAATACCGGTTTCGGACCTACCTGTTTCCAGAGGGGGGACAACTATTACCGCAATCAGGACGGCGAATTGATCGCAAAGCAGCGCTCCACGGCGATCCGCTATCTCGCGCATGCAGGCGGCGACACCGTCAACACGGCGGAGTTCGAGGAGCCGGAATGGACGGATAGCGAGCTGGAGCAACTGGAAGCCCGCAAGTTCGCCTGGATCCAGATGCTACACGACCTGGGCCACAAGGAGCGTTGGTGGGATGACGTCAAGGTAGGCGATCAGTTACCCGAACGCGTGTTCGGGCCGCATACGATCGCCAGCTTCACGACCGAATGGCGAGCTTTTCTGTTCACGACATGGGGCACGCTCGATCGTCGCGAACTCGATCTGGCGGCGCTGGGCTTCACGCCGGAAATGGCGGGCCACGAGAACGATCCGCACATGGAACGCATCAATCCGGAATTGACCGACGGCGCCTATTTCGGGCCCTCGCGCGGACATCTCTTCCCCAAGTATGCGCGCAAGATCGGCATGCCGCGCGCTTATGGCTATGGCGCTTCGATGGGGGCCTGGGTCACGGACTACCTGGGAGGCTGGGCCGGTGAATGGGGCATGGTCGTCCATTCCACCGCAAACTATCGCGGACCGGCGCTCTCGGGAGACGTGACCATCCAGACCGCCGAAGTGGTCGATACGATGGTGGATGAGGAAGGACGTCACCTCGTGCAGGTGAAGCACAAGATGATGAACCAGAAAGGCACGCTGATGTGCGCAGGCGTGGCGGAGATCGCTTTGCCGAAGAAGCCGGGCTGACCTTAGCGGGGCGCGGGACGATCGTGTCCTCGCCCCGCTGACGAGGCAACGAAGCGATTGGCACCGGAGGAGCCCGGCCAGGCAAGAAGCGCCAGATAGGCCAAGCCGAAGGTCGGGAATATGGCCCAGTCTATCCAGCGGAGCACGTCTTCGGCCACCTCTCGGGCGCTCCACCCGAAACCCCGTTGCAGGATTTCGAGAAGCAGGAGGCGAAGCGCCCCCGGAGCCAGTGCCAGGCTCCACCATCCGCTGCGATTAAAGTCATGGAACCGGCGCGCTGCAAGTGCGGGCGCCGGAATGGCGCAGGTGACCACGATACCCAGCGACAGACAGTCAGCAAGGGCCCCTGTTGTCAGCGCGGAAACCATGCCTGACAGCAGCGTGGCGCAAAGAGTGGCGGCCAGAAGGTACGTCCAGGCCTCGCCACGGTCAGCGCGTCCCCGGGGCTGGAAGGAGAAGCTGAGCGTGTTTCGAAGGCTGTCGATAGGGTGCGCCGTCATCAAGAGGATCAATCGTCGGAGGGATGATGAAGGGTGCTGTCGAGGCCCGCTCGTTCCGCGTCTTCCGACACGCGCATCGGAAACACCAGCGATGCCATCAACGCAATGATTGTCGTCACCATGGCGGACCAGCCAACGACCACCGCGACCCCCATGCCTTGAGCAAAGGCCTGACTTTGCAATGACATGTCATCGTAATATCCCACGCCTCCGAAGTCTCTCGACAGGAACACGGCGAGCATGAGCGATCCCACTGCGCCGCAGATTCCAGGAACCGCGAAGACGTCCGAAACGTCGTCGATTAGACGGTATCTGCGGACAAAGTGGCGCGCCTGATATCCGGCCAAGGCTCCGATAATTCCAAAAAGGATTGCCGCGCCGGGCGATACGTACCCGGCAGCCGGCGCGATCGTGGCGATACCTGCAAGGATACCCCTAGCCAATCCGCCCAATGTGATCCGGCCTGAGGCAAGTCGCTCGATACCGGCCCACGTTACGGCAGCAGCGGCTATGGCAACGTGAGCGGAAATCATGGCCGCCGCGGCATCATCGTTGGCGGCTACAGCCCAGCCTCCACAAAGCCCAAGCGCGCCGAGCCATACCAGTCCATCACCCGAAAGCGTCGCGGCAGGGCTGGACGGTTCGCTATCCGGGTAGGGGAGTGCCAACCTTGGGCCCATCATCGACACCACGACGAGAGCGGAAACGCCCGCGCTGGTGAATAGCGGCAATCCGCCGGCCCAGTCGAGAAGCCCGAGATTGCGTGACATCCAGCCGCCACCCCAGGCCCAATGCGCGATCGGCGCCTGGACGACGAGCGTCCACAGCGCGCAGAAGGTCACGACCCAGCCAAATCGAGCGCGCCCCGCCCAGGCGCCGACCATCAGGACAAGTGGGATTGCGGCGACGCCGATCTGGAAAAGCGCGAATGCGCTCTCCGGCGTGTTGGTTCCGCCCCGCACGCTGCCCAGTCCCATCAGCATCCATGCATTGCCTGCGCCGATCCACCCTCCCGAGATGTCACCGAATGCGAGGGTATAGCCCACTACGGTCCAAAGCAGTGTCGCGACGGCGGCGACCGTGGCGGATTGCGCGAGGATGGAAAGCCGGACGTTCGACCGAGCGCATCCCGCATGGAACAGGGCGAGGCCGGGGAGGGTAAGCAAGACGAGAGCGGAGGCGGCAAGCATCCAGGCGGTGTCGCCGCTATCGGCCAGACTGAGTCGGCCGTCTTGCGCCATGACGTGGCACGGCGCAGTCGCCAGCGCGCCGAACATGGACAACAGTCCCCATCGCTTCATCGATACCCCCTGAAACGGCCGCAACATCCCGTCTGCTGCAACCTCTAGGGCAGTCGAGCGGCACGACACAAGCGGTTGCCCCTAAGCGATTATCCTTAGTAAATTTCGGATAGGCAATGGAATGCGCAGATGGGGCGTCCGGCTTCCACAATCGTGAAGCAGGAAATCTTGAAGGATTGGGCTGCTAGAGGATATGAAATGACGATGTTTTCTCGAAAAGCCCGACAGTCCCTGATGGCCGCTTGCGCAGCGGCGCTCTGCACCCTTGCCGGAGGCGTCCAGGCGGCGGACGATGACAAGGTTCCCTACTGGGCATCGGTGGACACCGATCTGGCCAATTTGCGCGTCGGGCCGGGCGAGTCCTATAGGATCGACTGGGTCTATCGCCGCCTCCACCTGCCGGTGAAAGTGCTCAGACGGGAAGGGCCGTGGCGACTCGTGGAAGATCCGGATGGAGCGAAGGGGTGGATGCGCGACCTGTTGCTGTCCCGCCAGCGATCGGCGCTGGTGAGAGGGCCGGGGGGTAAGGCTCTGACGGAAATGCACGCCGCTGCCAGTTCGGCCTCGCCCATGCTTTGGCGCATCCAGCCCGGAGTGGTCGGCATTCTGGGAGACTGCAAGGATGGCTGGTGTCCCTTCGATGTTCAGGGGCACAAGGGCTTCGTCGAGCAGAGCATGCTATGGGGCGCAGGGGCTCCGTGAAGTCCCTGCCTCAAGCTCTCGATACATAAAGAAAAACCCCCGCCGGAAAGCGGGGGTTTCGTTCTTTCAGAAGGTACGAGAGATCAGGGCAGTTCGACTGCAATGGCGGTTGCTTCACCGCCGCCGATGCAGAGCGAAGCCACGCCCTTTTTCAGGCCCTTTTCCTTCAGCGCGTTGATAAGGGTCACGATGATGCGCGTGCCCGAAGCGCCGATGGGGTGGCCGAGCGCGGTCGCGCCGCCATGGATGTTGACCTTGTCGTGCGGGATGCCGAGGTCGTGCATGGCGAACATGGCCACGCAGGCAAAGGCTTCGTTCACCTCGAAGAGATCGACGTCGGCAAGCTGCCAGCCCACCTTGTCCATCAGCTTCGTGATCGCTCCGACGGGCGCGGTGGTGAACTTGGCGGGTTCCTGCGCGTGGGCAGCGACGCCGACGACGGTGGCAACGGGCGCAAGGCCCTTCTGGGCCGCGACGCTGGCGCGCGTCATGACGACGGCAGCGGCACCGTCGGAGATCGAGCTGGAGCTGGCAGCGGTGATCGTGCCGTCCTTGGCGAAGGCCGCGCGCAGGGTGCGGATCTTGTCCGGATTGCCCTTCGGCGGCTGCTCGTCGCTGTCGATGACGACCTCGCCCTTGCGGGTTTTGACGGTCACCGGGACGACTTCCTCCTTGAAGGCGCCGTTCTTGATCGCTTCCTGGGCGCGACGAAGCGATTCAATCGAGTAGTCGTCCTGATTTTCGCGCGTCAGCTGATATTCGTCGGCCGTCACCTGGGCGAAGGAGCCCATCGAGCCGCCCTCGTAAGCGTCTTCAAGGCCATCGAGGAACATGTGGTCGTAGAGAGTATCGTGACCGGCACGAGCGCCCGAACGGTGCTTCTTCGACAGGTAGGGCGCATTGGTCATGGATTCCATGCCGCCGGCGATCAGCAAGTCGAGAGAGCCAGAGGCAAGCGCTTCCGCGCCCATGATGACCGTCTGCATGCCCGAGCCGCAGACCTTGTTCACGGTCGTGGCCTGGACCGACTTCGGCAGGCCGGCCTTGAGTGCGGCCTGGCGAGCAGGAGCCTGCCCCAGGCCGGCGGGAAGCACGCAGCCCATATAGATGCGTTCGATGTCTTCACCCGAAACGCCGGCGCGCTCGACGGCGGCCTTGACGGCGGTGGCCCCGAGGTCGGTGGCGGAAACTTCGGCAAGGGCGCCTTGCAGGCCGCCCATGGGGGTGCGGGCGTAGGAAAGAATGACGATCGGGTCGGAAGCCGAGATCTGGGCCATTATTATGATGCCTTTCACGCGTTGAAAATCAGGTATCCTGGCAGACGAGGTAGTGCTGCACTGCACCAAATGCAATTGCAGACTCCTTCATGCCGGAGCGGATCATGCATCATCCCCGTGGCGGTTCGAGGGGGCGATCTGCGTCGATTTTCGCAACCCCGATGGCGAATCTTGCATCGGTGCCCAAATGGTCGATCTTCTCGTTGAAATCGGCTGACCTTCGGTGTTTTGCGGGTTTCGGCTTGGTGTCACGCTGTAACGAAGCGTGTCGTCGATCCAGCTAGTTGCGAATGGCTCGCAACACCGCAGAGTTCCGCCATTTATTCCCTTCGGACACCTTGCGGAGGGGGAGGGGCTGGCCTAAGAGCGCCCGCAACGACCGGGCCCTGTCTTCACGGCATGAGTCCGGCTGCCGTATCCGGTATGAGGCCAGAACCATTGACTGATCTGTCACAATACCTGCCGATCCTGATCTTCCTCGCGGTGGCGCTTGCGCTGTCGTCGGTGATCGTGCTGCTGCCGATGGGCGTTTCCCGCCTCACCGGCACGCATAATCCAAGCGCCGACAAGAACAGCGAGTACGAGTGCGGCTTCCCCGCGTTCGAAGATCCGCGCAGCCAGTTCGACGTCCGCTTCTATCTCGTGGCGATCCTTTTTATCGTCTTCGACCTTGAAGCCGCGTTCCTGTTCCCCTGGGCCGTATCGCTCAAGCTGACCGGCTGGGCCGGCTGGCTGACGATGATGGTGTTCCTCGGCGAACTGGCCATCGGCCTCGCTTATGCATGGAAGAAGGGGGCTCTGGACTGGGAATGAGCACGGCCATGAACTCTACACTCGTGAACTCCGCCGGCCAGCCCCTGGCTGCCGCCGCTCACCCTGGAACGGCCCACGGCGCGATCACCGCGCCGGATCAGGCGTTCTTCAAGGATCTCAATCAGGAAGTGTCCGACAAGGGCTTCCTCGTCACCTCGACGGAAGAGCTGTTCCAGTGGGCCCGCACGGGTTCGCTGTGGTGGATGACCTTCGGCCTCGCCTGCTGCGCGGTCGAGATGATCCACGTCAACATGCCGCGTTACGACATGGAGCGCTTCGGTGCCGCGCCTCGCGCTTCGCCGCGTCAGTCGGACGTTATGATCGTCGCCGGTACGCTGTGCAACAAGATGGCTCCGGCGCTCCGCAAGGTCTACGACCAGATGTCGGATCCGAAGTACGTGATCTCGATGGGGTCGTGCGCCAACGGCGGCGGCTACTATCACTACAGCTACAGCGTCGTGCGCGGCTGCGATCGCATCGTTCCGGTCGACATCTACGTGCCGGGCTGCCCTCCGACCGCCGAAGCGCTGCTCTATGGCGTGATGCAGTTGCAGCGCAAGATCCGCCGCGCCGGCACGCTCGAGAGGTAAGGGCACGATGACCGTTCTGCATTCCGCCCCCAGGTTCGCGTCGAACGACGGCGTGATCGAAGCTCTCTCGGCTGCCTTGGGCGACATGGTGGTCGCGACCAAGGAAGAGCACAGCGAAGTCGTGCTCACCGTCGCGCGCGACCAGATCGAAAACGCCCTGCGCCTGCTGCGTGACAATCACGAATACCAGCAGCTCATGGAAATGGCCGGTGTCGACTATCCGTCGCGGGCCGAGCGTTTCGACGTCGTCTACATGCTGCTGTCGGTGACGAAGAACCATCGCATCATGGTGAAGGTCTCGGCCGCCGAGAACACGCCGGTGCCGACCGTGACCACGCTGTGGCCGAACGCGGGCTGGCTCGAGCGCGAAGTGTTCGACATGTACGGCGTGATCTTCGCCGGCAACCGCGATCTTCGCCGCATCCTGACCGACTACGGTTTCGAAGGCCATCCGTTCCGCAAGGACTTCCCGCTCACCGGCTATGTCGAGCTGCGCTATTCCGAAGAGGACAAGCGCGTCGTCTACGAGCCGGTCCAGCTCGCGCAGGACCTGCGCCAGTTCGACTTCATGAGCCCCTGGGAAGGCGCCGAATACATCCTTCCGGGTGACGAGAAGGTTGCACAGCAGCCGGCTCCGCCGCCGGTCGCCGAGCCCAAGACCACCGAAAGCAAGGCCGATACCGGCGCCGGTGACAAGGCAAACGACAAGGCGAGCGAAAAGACGACTGGACCGTCCGAGAAGGGAGACAAGGCATGAGCATGCTGCTCGAGCAGTCGCCCACCACGGGCGATGAAGTCATCACCAACTACACCATCAACTTCGGTCCGCAGCACCCTGCGGCCCACGGCGTTCTGCGCATGGTCATGGAACTCGATGGCGAGATCATCGAGCGCATCGATCCGCATGTCGGCCTGCTGCATCGCGGCACCGAAAAGCTGATCGAGCACAAGACCTACCTTCAGGCGCTGCCCTATTTCGACCGTCTGGACTATTGCTCGCCGCTGGGCATGGAGCATTCCTACGTCCTGGCGATCGAGAAGCTGCTCAACCTCGAAGTGCCGATCCGCGGCCAGTACCTGCGCGTGCTGTTTGCCGAGCTGACCCGCATCTGCAACCACATGATGAACATGGGGTCGCACATCATGGATATCGGCGCGATGACGCCGAACCTGTGGCTGTTCGAAGTCCGCGAGGATTGCCTCAACTTCTTCGAGCGCGCTTCGGGCGCCCGCATGCACTCGGCATGGTTCCGCCCCGGCGGCGTCCATCAGGACGTGCCGCTCAAGCTGCTGGCGGACATCGCCGACTGGCTCGACACGCGCCTGCCGGAACTGTTCGAGGATGCCCTCAGCCTGGTTGCGGACAACCGCATCTTCAAGCAGCGCAACGTCGACATCGCCACGGTGTCGAAGGACGATGCGCTGGCCTGGGGCTTCTCCGGCCCGATGCTGCGCGGCTCGGGCATCGCCTGGGATATTCGCAAGGCGCAGCCTTACGACGTCTATGATCGCATGGACTTCGAGGTTCCCGTCGGCACCAGCGGCGATTGCTACGATCGCTTCATGTGCCGTGCCGAGGAAGTGCGCCAGTCGGCCCGCATCATGAAGCAGTGCCTGGCAGAGATGCCAGAAGGCCCGGTGGCTTCCACCGACCGCAAGGTCTCGCCTCCGAAGCGCGGCGAGATGAAGCAGTCGATGGAATCGCTGATCCATCACTTCAAGCTCTACACCGAAGGCTTCCACGTCCCGGCGGGCGAAGTCTACGTCGCGACGGAAAGCCCCAAGGGCGAGTTCGGCGTCTATCTGGTGTCGGACGGCTCCAACAAGCCTTACCGCTGCAAGATCCGCCCGACGGCTTTCAGCCATCTGCAGGCGATGGACTTCATGGCCAAGGGCCACATGCTGCCTGATGCCACCGCGATCCTGGGTGCCATGGATATCGTGTTCGGGGAGTGCGACCGTTGAGCAAGCTCGCAATCGCCGAGGCCATGATCGCCGCCTACAATGCGCAGGATGTCGACCTCTACGTGTCTTACATGACCGACGAGGCGAGCGAGGCGAATTATCGCGGCGCCGTCGTTCGCGAGGGCAAGGAAGGCACGCGTTCCGGGCTCAAAACGGCATTCGTCCGCTGGCCCGAGAACAAGGCCGAGATCGTCTCGCGAGAGGAAACCGACAACTACGTCGTCCTTCGCGAGCACGTCACGCGCGGCCCGGCTACCGATGGTTCCGAGCTGGTCGCGCCTTTCGACGTTCTGGCTGTCTACAGCTTCGAGGGCGACAAGTGTCTTACATGACCGACGAGGCGAGCGAGGCGAATTATCGCGGCGCCGTCGTTCGCGAGGGCAAGGAAGGCACGCGTTCCGGGCTCAAAACGGCATTCGTCCGCTGGCCCGAGAACAAGGCCGAGATCGTCTCGCGAGAGGAAACCGACAACTACGTCGTCCTTCGCGAGCACGTCACGCGCGGCCCGGCTACCGATGGTTCCGAGCTGGTCGCGCCTTTCGACGTTCTGGCTGTCTACAGCTTCGAGGGCGACAAGTGCTCTCGCGTCGAGTTCATCCGGTGAGGGGGCGTCCGATGAAGTTCAACACGCTCGAACTGACCCGCATCTGGGCCGCCGTCACCGGCGTGGCCCTGGCGGTTTGGTACTTCGCCGCCGTCTATCTCGATCTCCAGCCCACGGCCTTGCTGCCGATGCTGGTGACCGCGATCGGCGGTTTCGAATTGTTTCTTTTCGGCCAGGACCAGTGGCTGAAGCGCAGGGGTAAGCATGGCTGACCGCTATATCGAACCCGACTCGCCCGAACTTCGGGCCCGTTGGGGCAATTTCGCCTGGACCGCCGAGAACGCCGAAAAGGCGAAGGACGTGGTGTCCCGCTATCCCGCAGGGCGCCAGCGCTCGGCCGTGATGCCGCTGCTCGATCTGGCCCAGCGCCAGGTCGGTGCCGAGCTGAACACGCAGGGCTGGCTGCCGATCCCGGTGATGGAATATATCGCCACCTATCTCGACATGCCGGTTATCCGCGTGGTCGAGGTCGCCTCGTTCTACACGATGTACAACATCGCGCCGATCGGCCGGTTCCATGTGCAGGTCTGCGGCACGACGCCCTGCATGCTGCGCGGCTCGGACGACCTGCTGGAAACCTGCAAGTCGCGCGGGATGAAGAAGGGCCATATCTCGGAAGACGGCTTGTGGTCGTTCACCGAGGTCGAGTGCATGGGCAACTGCGCCTCGGCACCGATGGTCCAGATCAACGACGACAACTACGAAGACCTCACGTCTGACCGCCTGAACGCGGTGCTCGACGCGCTGGCCCGTGGTGAAACGCCCAAGGCCGGCACCCAGGATCCCGCCCGTCACACCGTGGAACCGGTGGGCGAGCCTACCAACCTGGCGGCCATGATCACCGAAAACCATGACTATCGGAGTGAGTGGTAATGGCTCTCCTCGATAAGGATCGCATCTTCACCAACCTCTACGGCTATCAGCCGTGGAACCTGAAGGAAGCGCAGGCGCGCGGCGCCTGGGACAACACCAAGGCGCTGATCGAGCGCGGCCGTGACGCCATCATCGACGAGATGAAGGCCTCGGGCCTGCGTGGTCGCGGCGGTGCGGGCTTCCCCACCGGCATGAAGTGGTCCTTCATGCCCAAGCAGCCGCCGCTCGACCAAGCCGGCAACCCGAAGCCCAGCTTCCTCGTGATCAACGCGGACGAATCCGAACCGGGTTCGTGCAAGGATCGCGAGATCATGCGCCACGATCCGCACCTGCTGTTCGAAGGCGCGCTCGTCGCGGGCTTCGCCATGGGTGCGCGCGCGGCCTACATCTACATTCGCGGCGAATATATCCGCGAGGCGGAGACGCTGTTCGCGGCCCGTGAAGAGGCCTACGCGGCCGGCCTTCTCGGCAAGAACGCCTGCGGTTCGGGCTACGATTTCGACGTCTTCGTCCACCGCGGCGCCGGCGCCTACATCTGCGGCGAAGAAACCGCGATGATCGAAAGCCTCGAAGGCAAGAAGGGCCAGCCCCGCCTGAAGCCGCCGTTCCCGGCGGGCGCAGGCCTCTACGGCTGCCCGACCACGGTCAACAACGTCGAGTCGATCGCCGTCGCGCCGACGATCCTGCGCCGCGGCGCCGCGTGGTTCTCCAGCTTCGGCCGCGAGAACAACAAGGGCACCAAGCTCTTCCAGATCAGCGGGCACGTGAACCGTCCCTGCGTGGTCGAGGAAGAGATGTCGATCCCGTTCAGCGAGCTGATCGAGCGTCACTGCGGCGGCATTCGCGGCGGCAAGGACAACCTGCTGGCGGTGATCCCCGGCGGTTCGTCGGTTCCCCTGGTTCCGGCGGCCGACATCTGGGACGCGCCGATGGACTTCGACGGCCTCAAGGCAGTCGGCTCGGGCCTCGGTACCGCCGCTGTCATCGTCATGGACAAGTCCACCGACATCGTCCGCGCCATCAGCCGCATCTCGTACTTCTACAAGCACGAATCCTGCGGCCAGTGCACCCCTTGCCGCGAAGGCACGGGCTGGATGTGGCGCGTGATGGAGCGCCTGCGCACCGGCGACGCGGAAGTCGAGGAAATCGACATGCTGCAACAGGTGACCAAGCAGGTCGAAGGCCACACCATCTGCGCTCTGGGCGACGCTGCGGCGTGGCCGATCCAGGGCCTGATCAAGCACTTCCGTCCGGAGCTTGAGCGCCGGATCGCAGATAACGTCCGCGAGGCTGCCGAGTAATGCCCAAGGTCAAAGTCGACGGCGTCGAGATCGACGTCCCCAACGGCGCAACCGTGCTGCAGGCCTGCGAGCTTGCCGGCAAGGAAATCCCGCGCTTCTGCTATCACGAACGCCTGAGCATCGCCGGCAACTGCCGCATGTGCCTGGTCGAAGTGAAGCCCGGACCGCCGAAGCCCCAGGCTTCCTGTGCGCTTCCGGCCACTGAAGGCCAGGAGATCCGCACGGATTCCGAAATGGTCAAGAAGGCGCGGGAAGGGGTGATGGAGTTCCTCCTCATCAACCACCCGCTCGACTGCCCGATCTGCGATCAGGGCGGCGAGTGCGACCTTCAGGACCAGTCGGTTGCCTATGGTCGCGGCGCTTCGCGCTATGACGAAAACAAGCGCGCGGTCACTGAAAAGTACATGGGCCCGCTCATCAAGACCCAGATGACGCGCTGCATCCACTGCACCCGCTGCGTGCGTTTCTCGGAAGAGATCGCCGGCGTGGACGAGATCGGCGCGCTCTATCGCGGCGAGAACATGCAGATCACGACCTATCTCGAACATGCTGCGAAGCACGAGATGTCGGCCAACGTGATCGACTTGTGCCCGGTCGGTGCGCTTACCTCGCGTCCCTACGCGTTCGAGGCCCGTCCCTGGGAACTCAAGAAGACGCTGGGCATCGACGTGTCGGACGCCACCGGCGCCAACATCCGCATCGATGCGCGCGGCCGCGAAGTGCTGCGCGTGCTTCCTCGTAACAACGATGACGTCAACGAGGAATGGATCAGCGACAAGGCGCGCTACATGGTCGACGGGCTTACCAAGCGCCGTCTCGACAAGCCCTTCCTGCGCCGTGACGGCAAGCTCGTCGCGGCCAGCTGGAACGAGGCCTTCGCCGCCATCGCCACGCTGAACCCGGGCAATTCGATCGCTGTCGTCGCTGGCGACATGGTCGATTGCGAAACGATGTTCGCTGCCAAGAAGCTGGCGGGCGTGCTCGGTTCGACGCTCATCGAAGGTCGCCAGACCGGGATGGACTATGCGACGGACAGCCTCGCGGCGGTCAACTTCAACACGACCTTCTCGGGTATCGAGACCGCCGATGCGATCCTGATCGCCGGCAGCAACGTGCGTTGGGAAGCACCGCTTCTCAACGTCCGCCTGCGCAAGGCGGTGAAGCGCGGCGCCAAGGTGTTCCTCGTCGGTCCCGAGTGGGAAACCACGTTCGGCGGCGAATTCCTGGGCGAAGATCTCTCGGTTCTCGGCAATCTGCCGCAGAACGCCCTTGATGCGCTGTCGAACGCCAAGCGTCCGGCCGTCATCCTCGGCGGTGCGGCCCTCGGCCGTGGCGGTCTGGAAGCGGGTCTTGCGCTCGCTGCGCAGTTCAACCTCGTTCGCGGTCTCGAAGACGGCACCAAGTGGAATGGCTTCAACGTCCTCCACATGGCGGCGGCCCGGATGGGCGGCCTGATGCTCGGCTACGCGCAGAAGGGCGGCATCGCCGACCTCGTCGCGGCCAAGCCCAAGGTTCTCATCGCGCTCGGCGCCGACGAAGTGGACTACACCCAGTTCGCCGGTTCGATGATCGTCTACATCGGCCACCACGGCGACAAGGGCGCCCACGCGGCCGACGTGATCCTGCCGGCTTCGGCCTATACCGAGAAGGCGGGCACCTACGTCAACACCGAGGGTCGCGTGCAGTGGGCGGACAAGGCCGTTTTCGCACCGGGCGATGCCCGTGAAGACTGGACGATCCTGCGCGCGCTCGCGGATGCCTTCGGCGTGACTGTCGGTTTCGACACCTTCGATCAGCTGCGAAACGCAATGATCGCGGAAGTTCCTGCACTTGGCAGCGAAGGTCTTGCCGATTACGGGAGCGTTCTGCCGAACGGTGGCGGTTCCGCTTCCGGCCAGATCGCCTATCCGATCAAGGACTTCTACATGACCAACCCGATCGCCCGTGCGAGCGCCGTCATGCAGCGCTGCTCGGCCGAACTTCTTCACGGTGAAGACCTGGCGGAGGCCGCGGAATGACCGCTTTCTTCCAGACACTCGGGATGAGCTACGAGTGGGCATGGTTCGTGTCCACGATCTGCGGCATCCTGCTCATCGCGCTGCCGCTGATGCTTGCCGTGGCGATGATCATCTATGTCGACCGCAAGATCTGGGCTGCCATGGCGCTTCGCCGCGGTCCCAACGTGGTCGGCCCGTTCGGCCTGCTTCAGTCCTTCGCGGATGGCCTGAAGGTCTTCCTTCAGGAAACCATCATTCCCTCGGCGGCGAACAAGGGCCTGTTCCTGATCGCGCCGATCGTGACCTTCACGCTGGCGCTGCTGTCCTGGGCGGTCATCCCGTTCAACTCGGGCGCGATCCTGGCCGACATCAACATCGGGCTGCTCTACATCCTCGCGATCAGCTCGCTGGGTGTCTACGGTACGATCATGGCGGGCTGGGCTTCGAACTCGAAGTACCCGTTCTTCTCGGCGATGCGCGCCTCGGCGCAGATGATCTCCTATGAAGTCTCTATCGGCTTCATCCTGATCTGCGTCGTTCTCTGGGCGGGCACGTTCAACATGAACGACATCGTCTGGGCGCAGAAGGGCCACGTCTTCGGCATCATCAACGGTTTCGTCGCGAACCCGCTGCTGTTCCCGATGTGGGTGATGTTCCTGATTTCGAGCCTCGCCGAAACGCAGCGCGCTCCCTTCGACCTTGCCGAAGCGGAATCGGAACTCGTCGCCGGTTACCAGACCGAATATTCGTCGATGGCCTTCGCTGCCTACTGGCTGGGCGAGTATGCCAACGTGCTCCTGATGTGCGCGCTTAACGCGACGCTGTTCTGGGGTGGCTGGCTGCCGCCGCTCGATATTCCCGTTCTCTATCTCGTGCCGGGCTTCGTTTGGTTCCTGCTCAAGATCCTCTTCTTCTTCTTCGTGTTCAGCTGGGTGAAGGCCACCGTTCCGCGGTATCGCTATGACCAGCTGATGCGCCTGGGCTGGAAGGTCTTCCTGCCCGTATCGCTGCTGTTCGTCGTAATCGTCAGCGGCTACCTCATGGCTACCGGACACTTCCAATGACCGTCGGACAACTCATAAAGAGCTTCACGCTCTGGGAGTTCGTGAAGGCGCACTGGCTGACCTTGAAGTATTTCTTCAAGCCCAAGGCGACGATCAACTACCCCTTCGAGAAGAACCCGCTTTCGCCGCGCTTCCGTGGTGAGCATGCCCTTCGCCGTTATCCCAACGGCGAGGAGCGCTGCATCGCCTGCAAGTTGTGCGAGGCGATCTGCCCGGCGCAGGCGATCACGATCGAAGCCGCACCGCGTGTCGACGGTTCGCGCCGCACCACGCGCTACGACATCGACATGACGAAGTGTATCTACTGCGGCTTCTGCCAGGAAGCCTGCCCGGTGGACGCCATCGTCGAGGGGCCGAACTTCGAATATGCGACCGAAACGCGCGAAGAACTGCTCTATGACAAAGCCAAGCTGCTGGCGAACGGGGACAAGTGGGAGCGGGCTATCGCCGCGAACCTTGAAGCCGATGCACCGTACCGATAGGGGGCCGCGGACATGATCCAGACTTTCGCCTTCTACCTCTTCGCGGTGCTGACGATCGCTTCGGCGGCGGCCACCATCCTTTCCCGCAACCCGGTGCATTCGGTGCTGTTCCTGATCCTGGCGTTCTTCAACGCCGCCGGGCTCATGATGCTCACCGGCGCCGAGTTCATCGCCATGCTGCTGATCATCGTCTACGTAGGCGCGGTCGCGGTGCTGTTCCTCTTCGTCGTCATGATGCTCGACATCGATTTCGCCGAACTGCGCGCAGGCTTCATCAAGAACTTCCCGCTCGGTATGCTGGTAGCTGTCGTTCTGCTCGCCGAGATGGTGCTCGGCATCGGTGCCTACAAGGCCGGCGCCCTGAACCTCGGCACGCCCGACGGTACGGCGGCTACCCCGGCCGGAGCTTCGAACATCGAGGCTATCGGCGGCCTGATGTACAGCCGCTACCTGTTCCTGTTCGAAGCGGCCGGCCTGATCCTGCTCGTCGCGATGGTTGGCGCCATCGTTCTGACCCATCGCCAGCGTGGTGACACGCGCGGCCAGAAGGTCAGCAAGCAGGTCGCGCGCCGTCCCGAAGAGGCGACCGTCAACGTCAAGCCCGAAGTGGGCAAGGGGGTTTCGCTGTGATCGGCGTCGAACATTACGTGGTCGTGAGCTCGATCCTCTTCGTGCTCGGCGTCCTCGGCATTTTCCTGAACCGCAAGAACGTCATCGTTCTGCTCATGGCGATCGAACTGATCCTGCTTGCGGTCAACATCAACCTCGTCGCGTTCAGCGCGTTCCTGCACGACCTCACGGGCCAGATCTTTGCGATGTTCGTGCTGACGGTCGCTGCCGGCGAGGCCGCAGTGGGGCTCGCAATCCTCGTGATCTATTTCCGCGGACGCGGCAGCATCGCTGTCGACGACGTCAACCGGATGAAGGGATAAGGCCTTGCACCCGATCCTATTCATCGTCTTCCTGCCATTACTGGCAGCGATTATCGCCGGGCTGGGCAACAAGCAGCTGGGCAACGTTCCCGCAAAGGTCCTGACGACCGGCGCGCTGTTCGTTGCCTGTGCGCTGAGCTGGCCGATCTTCATCGGTTTCCTCACCGGAAACGCCGAAGCCAGCGTCGTGCCGGTCCTCAAGTGGGTCCAGTCGGGCGCCATGACGTGGGACTGGTCGCTGCGGGTGGATTCGCTCACGGCGGTCATGCTCGTGGTGGTCACTTCGGTTTCCGCGCTCGTTCACCTCTATTCCTGGGGCTACATGAGCGAGGAGCCGGATCAGCCGCGCTTCTTCGCGTACCTGTCGCTGTTCACTTTCGCCATGCTCATGCTGGTGACCGCGGACAACCTGGTACAGATGTTCTTCGGTTGGGAAGGCGTGGGCCTGGCCTCGTACCTGCTGATCGGCTTCTGGTTCCGCAAGCCTTCGGCCGGTGCCGCCGCGATCAAGGCCTTCGTGGTCAACCGCGTCGGTGACCTTGGCTTCATGCTCGGCATCTTCGGCTGCTTCCTGGTGTTCGGCACCGTCTCGATCCCCGAGATCCTGGCCGACGCGCCCAGCATGGCCAATTCGACGATCGGCTTCCTCGGCCACCGCTTCGACACTATGACTGTAATCTGCATCCTCCTGTTCATCGGTGCGATGGGCAAGTCGGCGCAGCTCGGCCTGCACACTTGGCTTCCGGACGCGATGGAAGGCCCTACCCCGGTTTCGGCGCTGATCCACGCGGCCACGATGGTCACCGCAGGCGTCTTCATGGTCTGCCGCCTGTCGCCGCTGTTCGAAACCAGCGAGACGGCGATGCACTTCATCGCCTTCATCGGCGCCTGCACCTGCTTCTTCGCCGCCACCGTCGGCTGCACGCAGTGGGACATCAAGCGCGTCATCGCCTATTCGACCTGCTCGCAGCTCGGCTACATGTTCTTCGCCACCGGCGTCGGCGCCTATGGCGCGGCCATGTTCCACCTGTTCACGCACGCGTTCTTCAAGGCGCTGCTGTTCCTCGGTGCCGGCTCGGTCATCCATGCGATGCACCACGAACAGGACATGCGCTTCTACGGCGCGCTGCGTAAGCACATCCCGATCACGTTCTGGACGATGACGGCGGGTACGCTGGCCATCACCGGCGTCGGTATCGCGGGCTTTGTGGGCTTTGCGGGCTTCTACTCGAAGGACGCGATCCTCGAAGCAGCCTTCGGTTCGGGCACGGCAGTGGGCGGTTTCGCCTTCTGGATGGGCATCGCCGCCGCGCTGATGACCAGCTTCTACTCCTGGCGTCTGGTCTTCCTGACCTTCTTCGGCAAGCCGCGCTGGATCCAGTCGGAGCATATCCAGCACGCCGTTCACGATGCGGACGGTCACGATGCGCACAGTCATGGTCACGATGATCACGGTCATGACGATCATGCCCATGCTCACGACGATCATGCCGACGATGCGCATGCCCATGCCGCACCTGAACTCGGTTCGCGCGGCCCGGACTACACGCAGCACGGCGACGGCACGGGCGGATACCATCCGCACGAAAGCCCGCTGGTCATGCTGCTGCCGCTGCTGATCCTTGCTGTCGGCGCCGTCGCTGCGGGCTTCGTCTTCAACCACGCCTTCGTCTCGGAAGGGACCGGCGAATTCTGGAAGGGCGCCCTGGTGTTCCACGAACACCTGATCCACGCGATGCACGGCGTTCCGACCTGGGTGAAGTGGGCTCCGTTCACGGTGATGTCGCTGGGCCTGCTGATCGCATGGTACGGCTACATCAAGAACCTCTCGTTCCCCAAGGCAGTCGCCGAGCAACTCGGACCGGTCTACACCTTCGTGTTCCGCAAGTGGATGTTCGACGAACTCTACCACAACATCTTCGTCCGCCCGGCCTTCTGGCTCGGCAAGGTGTTCTGGAAGGTCCTGGATATCGGCGTGATCGACAAGTTCGGTCCCGACGGTGCCGCCTGGGTCGTCGCCAGGGGTTCGACTTACGCGCAGAAGGTCCAGTCGGGCTATCTGTACAGCTACGCTCTTGTCATGCTGCTGGGCCTTGTCGGCGCCATCAGCTGGGTGATCGCGGGATAAGATGATGAGTGGTTTTCCGATCCTCAGTCTGATGTTGCTGGTGCCGCTCGCGGCGGCACTGGCATGTCTCTACCTTGATGCCAAATCGGCACGCATGGTGGCGCTTCTTGCCACCCTTGCGAACCTTGCCCTTGGCATCGTCCTCTGGCTCAACTTCGATGTCGGCGGTGCGCAGTGGCAGTTCCAGGAACGGTACGAGCTGTTCTCGGGCTTCTCCTACGCCCTCGGTATCGACGGCATCGCACTGCTCCTGATCGAGCTTTCCGTCTTCCTCATGCCGATCTGCATCGGTGCGAGCTGGAACTCGATCGAGAAGCGCGTGGGCGAATACATGGCTGCCTTCCTGCTCGTTGAAACGCTGATGATCGGCGTCTTTACGGCCCAGGATATCTTCCTGTTCTACATGTTCTTCGAAGCCGGCCTCATCCCGATGTACCTGATCATCGGCATCTGGGGCGGCGCGGATCGCATCTACGCCTCGTACAAGTTCTTCCTCTACACGCTGCTCGGCTCGGTGCTTATGCTCGTGGCGATGCTGTGGATGGTCCACACCGCCGGCACGACCTTCGTCCCGACGCTCATGAACTATGACTTCGACCCGCAGGTCCAGACCTGGCTGTGGCTCGCCTTCTTCGCCAGCTTCGCGGTGAAGATGCCGATGTGGCCGGTCCACACCTGGCTTCCGGCAGCGCACGTTCAGGCGCCGACCGCAGGCTCGGTGATCCTGGCGGGCGTGCTGCTGAAGATGGGTGGCTACGGCTTCATCCGCTTCTCGCTGCCGATGTTCCCCGAAGCCTCAGCCTACTTCGCGCCGCTGGTCTGGGGCCTGTCGATGGCCGCCGTCGTCATCACCTCGCTTATCGCGCTGGTGCAGGACGACATGAAGAAGCTGATCGCCTATTCGTCGGTCGCCCACATGGCTGTCGTGACCATCGGTCTCTTCGCCTTCAACGTGCAGGGCCTCGAAGGCTCGATGCTGGTCATGCTAAGCCACGGCCTGGTTTCGGGCGCGCTGTTCCTCTGCGTCGGCATCATCTACGACCGCCTGCACACCCGTGAGATCAGCCGTTACGGCGGTCTTGCCATCAACATGCCGCGTTACGCGCTGTTCTTCCTGCTCTTCACGATGGCCTCGATCGGCCTTCCGGGCACCAGCGGTTTCGTCGGCGAATTCCTGAGCCTCGGCGGTATCTACCAGGTTTCGAGCTGGGCGGCGCTGATCTGCACCACCGGCATCATCCTGGGCGCTGCCTACATGCTCTACCTCTATCGCCGTGTCGTCTTTGGCGACCAGAAGAATGCCGATGCCGCCGCCATGGCCGACCTCGACCTGCGTGAATACCTGATGGTGATCCCGCTCGGCCTCGCGGTGCTGTGGATGGGCGTCTATCCCGAGAGCTTCATTGCTCCGATGCGCGCGGACATCGCCGCGCTCGACGCCCGGCTCGCTCGCGCAAAGCCGGAAGGAGACGCCAAGTTGGCCATGGGCAAGGAAAAGCCTGCACATGAAGAAGCAGCCGCGCATGAGGGGGCACACTGATGGACTGGTCACAGTCACTGCGCCTTATCGCGCCGGAAGAAACGCTTAGCGTCGCAAGCCTGGTCTTGCTCCTTGTCGCCGCCTGGGGCGGTGACAAGGCGGCGAAGTTGATCTCCGTTCTCGCCGTGGCAGCGCTCGTCGCCGCCGGCATCCTGGTCGCTCCCGCGCTTTGCGGCGGCGCGATGGGTGCCGAAACTTCGGCCTTCTTCGGCCAGTACCGTGCCGACGCATTCGCGTCCTATGCCAAGATTCTGATCTATCTCTCGGCGGCGGTGTCGCTGGTGGTGGCTCCGGCCTACTTCGACCGCTTCAGGGCGATGCGGGCCGAGTACCCGGTCCTCGTGCTGCTGGCTTCGATCGGCATGGGCATGATGGTTTCGGCCACCGACTTGCTGACGCTCTACATCGGCCTCGAGATGAACTCGCTCGCGGCTTATGTCCTGGCGGCGTTCCTGCGTACCGATGGGCGTTCGGCCGAAGCGGGCCTCAAGTACTTCGTACTGGGCGCGCTGGCTTCGGGCATCCTGCTCTTCGGCATGAGCCTGACCTATGGCTTCGCAGGCACGACCTCGTTTGCGGGTATCAGTGCCTCAATGGCACAGGGCCTCTCGAACGGCGCTCTGTTCGGCATCGTCTTCGTCTTCGCCGGTCTTGCCTTCAAGATCAGCGCAGTTCCGTTCCACATGTGGACCCCCGACGTCTACGAGGGCGCACCCACCCCGGTGACCACGCTCTTCGCGACGGCTCCGAAGGTTGCCGCCATGGCCCTGACCATGCGCGTCGCCATCGAGGCCTTCGGCGACCAGGCCGCTGCCTGGCAGCAGATCGTGGTCTTCGCCGCGCTCGCCTCGATCGTCGTCGGTGCTCTCGGTGCCATCGGCCAGACCAACATCAAGCGCCTGATGGCCTATTCGTCGATCAACAACGTCGGCTTCATGCTCGTCGGTCTCGCGGTGGCAACGCCGCAGGGCGTCTCGGCCATGCTGTTCTACCTCGCGATCTACGTAGCGATGTCAGCAGGCGGTTTCGCGGTGATCCTGATGATGAAGGACGCTGACGGAAACCCGGTCGAGGATCTCGCCAAGATGGCCGGTCTGTCGCGCACGCGTCCGGGCCTCGCCCTGGCACTCGCCATGGTCATGTTCAGCCTTGCCGGTATCCCGCCGATGTTCGGCTTCTGGGGCAAGTTCCTGGTCTTCAAGGCAGCCGTGGACGGCGGCATGATCGCTCTGGCAGCCATCGGTTTCGCTGCTTCGGTGATCGGCGCTTTCTACTACCTGAAGGTCGTCAAGGTCGTCTATTTCGACGAACCGGCTGACGTGGTGAAGGGTGAAAGCGACGTCTGGCACAAGTTGATCCTGGTGCTGTCGTGCGTGTTCATCTCGCCGCTCGGCTTCCTGCTTACCAAGTGGCTTGGCCACCTGACCGAGACGGCTGCGGCCGCACTCTACTCCGGCCTTTGATAGAGGTCGTCGAAGAGACCGCTTCGACCAACGCGGACCTTTCCCGGCGCCTCGGCGCCGGGGAGGGCCTCGCGGAAGGGTTCTGGCTGCGCGCCGTAAGGCAGAGCGCCGGACGCGGTCGCCGCGGTCGCCAATGGTCCTCGCCGGAAGGCAATCTCTACGCCAGCACTGTCGTTGCGCTGAGGGCGGACGATCCTTCGGTCCATACGCTGGCATTCGTTGCGGCACTGGCCGTCTACGACCTGATGCAGTCGCAATTGCCGTCCGGGGCTGACTGCCAGCTGAAGTGGCCGAACGATGTTCTGGTCGGCGGCGCCAAGATTTGCGGCATCCTGCTGGAACGCGCGGGCGATCATGTCATCATCGGCATCGGCGTGAACGTTGTGAGCGCGCCCGATCTTCCCGACCGCGCAACCACCTCACTCCTTGCGGCAAACCCCGATAACGATAACGACGCACAGGCCGTTCTTGAAAGGCTCGCGAGCTGTCTCACGCACCGCCTTGTCCAGTGGCGCCAGGAAGGGCTTGCCGCGACGCTGGCCGCATGGACGCGCCATGCGCACCCTCAGGGAACGCCGCTGCTGGTCACCTTGGACGAGGAAGGGCTGGTGCCTGGCACCTTCGCCGGGCTTGACCCGGACGGAGCATTGCGCTTGCGTCTGGCCGACGGGTCCCTACGTGTCGTCCACGCCGGTGACGTTTCGCTCGCCTGAAGGAAATTCCATGCTGCTTGCCATCGATGCCGGCAACACCAATGTCGTCTTCGCGCTGTTCGAGGGCCGCACCTTGCGTGGTCGCTGGCGCATCGCCACCGATCCGCGCCGCACGGGCGACGAGTATGCGGTCTGGCTCATGCAGCTTCTCTCGATCCGCGGCGTCGCGGCGGACGAGATAGACCGGATTATCATCTCCACGGTAGTGCCGCGCGCGCTCCACAACCTGGAAATACTTTGCCGTCATTATTTCGACGTGGAGCCGCTCGTGGCCGGCGTCGGCAAGGCGGACTACGCCATCGATATCGACGTGGACCAGCCCAAGTCGCTGGGCGCGGACCGGGCGGTCAATGCCATCGCCGCGCATGAACGCCATGGCGGTGATCTGATCGTGGTCGATTTCGGCACCGCGACGACTTTCGACGTGGTAGACTACAACGGTGCCTACAAGGGCGGCATCATCGCGCCAGGCATCAACCTCTCGCTGGACGCGCTGGTGGGCAATACCGCCAAGCTGCCACGCATCGCCATCGCCGTTCCCGCCAGCAAGAGCGTGATCGGCCGCAACACCGAAGACCAGATGCTGATCGGCGTGTTCTGGGGCTATGTGGCGATGATGGAGGGTCTGATCGCCCGCATGCGCGCCGAAATCGGGCGCCCCGCCAAGGTCATCGCGACCGGCGGGCTGGCCGTATTGTTCGACGAGGCTTCCGATATTTTCGACGCGGTCGATCCCGACCTGACGCTCGAAGGCCTCGCCATTCTTGCCGAAAGGGCATCGAAGACGTGATTCCAGGTAACGAACTGCTGTTTTGTGCGCTCGGGGGCTCGGGCGAGATTGGCATGAACGTCAATCTCTACGGCTGCCAGGGTAAATGGCTGATGGTCGACTTGGGCATGACTTTCGGCATGAACGAATATCCCGGCGTCGATCTGGTCTTCGCCGATCTCGATTTCATCGAAGGCGAGCGGGAGAACCTGCTCGGTATCGTGCTCACCCATGCGCACGAGGATCACATCGGCGCGGTGCCGTATTTTGCCCAGGAACTCGACGTTCCGATCTATGCCACGCCGTTCACCGCACGTCTGGTGGCCGCGAAGCTGGAAGAAGCGGGCATTCTCGATCAGGTCGAACTGATCGTCATCGACCACCTCGACCGCTTCGAACTCGGGCCTTTCGGCATTCGCTACGTGCCGCTGGCGCACTCGATTGCCGAGGGCAACGCGCTGCTGATCGATACGCCGTTCGGCCGGATCTTCCACACCGGCGACTGGAAGCTCGACGACGAGCCGCAAGTCGGTACCCCGGCGACCAAGGCTGAACTCACGGCGATCGGTGACGAGGGTGTGTTGGCGCTCGTCTGCGATTCCACCAACGTGTTCAACCCGGAGGCGTCGGGTAGCGAAGGCGAAGTCTATCGCGGGCTGCTGGAAGAAGTGAAGAAGCATCGCGGCCGGCGCGTGCTGGTAACGACTTTCGCCTCGAACGTCGCCCGTCTCCAGACGCTGGGGGAAGTGGCGCGCAAGACCAACCGCAAGCTCTGCGTGGCCGGGCGCTCGCTCGACCGCATCATCGAGACCGGGCAGGCAAGCGGCTATCTCAAGAAGTTGCCCGAACTGGTGGATGTCGAGACGGCGATGGACCTGCCGCGCGGCGAAGTGCTGATCGTCGCCACCGGCGGGCAGGGCGAGCCGCGCGCGGCGCTCTCTCGCATTTCCGATGGTAATCACCCGATCAAGCTGGAGAAGGGCGATGTCGTCCTGTTTTCTAGCCGGCAGATTCCCGGCAACGAAATCCCGATCGGGCGCATCCAGAATCGCCTGTCGGACGCCGGGATCGTCATCGTCACCGACCGCCAGAGCATGATCCACGTTTCCGGCCATCCCGGACGCCCGGAACTGGTCGCGCTCTATGGTTGGCTGCGGCCGGAAACCCTGCTGCCGGTTCATGGCGAGATTCGTCACATGCGCGAACAGGCCAGGCTTGGGCTGGAAAGCGGCATTCCGAATGCGGTGTTCCAGAAGAACGGCGATCTCGTCCGTCTTGCGCCCGGCAAGCCCGGCAAGTTCGGAGAGGTTCATTCGGGCCGCCTGATCCTCGACGGTGATATCATCGCCCCCGCCGATGGCGATGCCATGGTCATGCGCCGCCGCATCGCGTTCAACGGCGTGGTTTCGGTCGCGGCAGACCGCAAGGGGCATGTTCAGGTGGCGGCGATCGGCCTGCCGCTCGACGAGGATTACGCGAAGTTCGTCGAGGAGGCGCAGCGCGATGTCGCCGATGCGCTGGGCCGTGCCAAGAAGTCCGACCGCGAAGTACGTGTCGAAGCAGCTCGCCTTGCCGCTCGCCGCGCCGCCACGCGCTGGTCGGGCAAGAAACCGCAAGTGCAGGTGATGCTGCTGGAGGATTGACGGCAATGGCGATGCAATGGACCTCGATGGTGGCGATCTACGGCCTGTTCTGGGTCTTGAGCGCCTTCCTGGTCATGCCGTTCGGCCTGCGTACCCCCAGCGAGGTGGAAGGATACAAGGTCGAGAAAGGCCATGCCGACAGCGCCCCGGTCAATTTCCGCCCCCGGATGATCGCCCGGCGCGCCACCGTTCTGGCGGTGGTGCTGTTCGGGCTCTACTACGCGAACTACGCCGAGCAGTGGATCACGGTCGGCGATCTCAATTTCTTCGGAAAGCCGCCGGTCGAAGACCTCGGATACTGAAACAAAAAAGAGGCCCGCCTTTGCAAAGGCGGGCCTCTTTTCTTGTGATATGTCGGCCGCTGTCGATCAGCTTCGCAGCCGTTCGATCCCTTGTGCCAGGGCGACGTAGAGCTTGCCCATGTCGGAGGAGAGCAGGGTCACGCCCAGTGCGTTGCCGTCGCGGGTGGAGAGCACCTGCCTCAGGATCGATTCGAAGTCGTGGATGTAGCGGCTGACATGCTCGCGGAAGGTATCATCGCGTTCGAACAGCTGCTGGATAGACTTGATTTCCCCGGCATCCAGCAGTGACACCGCGCGCCGGGTGAATATTCCGCGGTCCCCTCGCAGGTAAGAGGCCCAGGCGGTGTCGGAGACTTCGCTGGAAAGGGCCGAGGTTATGTCGATCGCGTTCGAGTTGAGCGCCTCGGTGATCAGTGCGACACGGCGCGCGAAATCGTTGTCGACTTGCTCCTCGGCCTTCTCGCGGGCCTGCGAGACGCGCTTTTCGAGATTGCCGACGAGGTCGTCCACCTTGGAAAGCTGTTCTCGAAGCTGGATCGTCGCCTCGCGCGTAGCGCCTGAAGCATGGGCGACGGCCTGATCCAGCTGACCGGTCACTTCCGCGACGCGCGTACGCATCGATCGGTCTATGGCCTGCGCGCTTTCCGTGCCCAGGCTTTCGGCAACCCTGGCGATGCGCGCGGCGCTATCGGTTTCGATCGCAGTCACGGATTCATCGATCGTCACGCCAAGGGCTGCGATCGCTTCACGCAGTTCGTTCCGCGCACGGCCGGCTGCAGCCTCGGTCGCGGCATCGATATCGGTAAGCGAGGTATGCAACACCTGGAGCAGCTTGGCATGCGCTGCGCCATGTTCGGAAAGGTCCGAGTGCATGGCGGAAAGCTCGTCTGCGAAATCCTTCAGATTGTTGCCTGAAGTCTCCACGCCTTCCGCAAGTTCCTCTCCGCTGCGCGCCGATTGGGCAAGAGCGTCGAGCACCGTCGTAATTCCGGACTGCAGCCGCTCCAGGCGGCCTTCGGACACCGCGAGCGCTTCAGGCAGTTCGTGATGGGCGTAGCGTGCGCTGCCTTGGATGAGTTCCAGCAGACGCACGCTGGTTTCGGTGAGCTTCTCGGCATCCCCATCGGTGGCGGCCATGGTTGCCCGCGCGGCGGTCAGGCGCTCGCTCAGGGACGCAAGACTGTCGCGCAGGCGCGCTTCGAGCGTTTCGCTGCTATTGGCGATGGCCGCGAACCGTGCCTCGTAATCGCCGAGTTCCGCCGTCACCGCGGCGGCGCGCTCGTTCAAGGCCGCGGCCTGGAGGCGATGCCGTTCGAGGCGCTCGGCCACGGCGTTGTCGAGGTCTCCCAGCATCTGATCGATGCGGGCAAGCGCGTGACGCTCCTGCTCGGCCTGACGGGCCTGGCGCTCGCCGGTTTCGGCAGCCAGTTTTTCCCGGCGCTCTGAAATTGCGCGGTCCAGTGCCTCGGCATCACTGCCGATGACGTTAAGGCTGCCGCGCAGCGCGGAAACCGTCGCCTCCTGGGTCTGGGCTATGCCCCGCGCGATCTCAGCCTGTTCCCCGTGGATTTCATCGAGCGCCTGCCGCCATGCCTCGGCAGCCCGGCCCTCGCCATCGCGGAGCGCGCGCGAAACGACATCGCTTTCCTCGCGCAGCGCGACCAGTCGGGCACGCAACGAAGTGAGGCTTTCTTCCTCATGGAGGTCAAGCTGAGCCCTGGTGTTGCTGATCTCGGCTTCCAGAATACCGGCGCGGGAGCGGAGGGACGCGAGCGCGGCGGTTTCGTGACCGTCCAGCTCCGTGCGAAAAGCGCTGCCGCGTTCGGCGAGTGCCGCGAAACGCGTCTCGGCAAGGGCGCCGATCTGTTCGCTGCGATCATGGATCTCTGCGAGGGCGCCTTCGACAGACTGGCGCAATTGCCCGACCTGCCGCTCGCTGGCGGATCCATATTCGTTGAGCCGGTTGAAGCCATTGATCATGTCTTCCAGCTGGACATGGGCAGCGCGGCCGGCATTGCCGATATTGTTGGTGACGTCCTTGGCCGAACTGGCGATGACGGGAAGTTGGCTACGCAGCTTCTCCATATTGTCGAGCGCGGCCTGGCTGACGCCGCTGATCGATTCGACGCGTGACCCATTGTCTCGAATGAGATCCTGCAATCGTTCGGCATTCGAGGACAACCGCTCGGCGGCCAGGCGTCCGAGTGTCTCAAGATCGCGCGACTGGGCGGCGACGAACTCTCGGGCAAGGCTGAGTTCTCGATTGACCGTGACGAGACGGGCCTCGAGTTGCGCGGATTCGCTTGCAAGGGTGCGTGCGATATTGCCGAAACGCCGGCCCTCGCGGCTGCTGTTTCGCAGCGCCAGCAGCCAGACCACGCCGATCAGCGCGATGGGCACGGCCCATTGCGCGATCATTGCGGGAAGCGCTTCAAGGCCGATCGGTGCAGCCTCGGCAGCCACATGTGCATAGACGAAGAACGCGGTCCAGGCCAGGGCGACGGAGCCGGCCAGGACCGGCGCCAGCCATTCGCGGGACTGCAAGGCCGTGGCGGGCTCGTCCGTGGCGACCCACGCGCTGCGCCATGCGTCTTCCGAAATGTCTTCTCCGCCGTCCTGCGGTGAGCGGGCGAGCGCCAGGGTTTCGTCCATGCGGTGTTCCGATTTTCCGTTCGAAGCAAGATCCGAACTGTCTTCGCTGCTGTTCGCGCCGAACGCGATGATCCTGTGTTCCCCAGCCATGCTTTCAGGATAACACGCAGGGGGCGTCTATAAAGCCTGGTTTAACTGTTTGGGCATTAAGCTGGGGAAATGGCTTATGAAGCAGGTGCCCTTGAAGCGACGCTGGCCGCTGCGGCGGGCGGAGATCCTACGCTTTTCGCGGAGTTGCGCGCATCCTTCCTGGAAAGCGTGGCGCGACAGGTCGATCTTTTGTCGCGATCCCGATGCGACGGCAATTGGCAGCTTGCGGCGATGCGGCTCAAGGGGCTGGCGGCAAGTTTCCATTCCGCGCAATTGCTGGCGCTGGCGGAGCGTGCGTTGGACGGTGCGCCGGGCGAGCCCGGGGTCGTGCGCCAGTTGCGCGCCTTTCTTGCCGAGTTGACCCCCACCTGAGAGGTTTTCCTTAGCCATTTGGAGGGCCCCGGCTTGGCACCGGCCAGGCCTTTGCCTAAGGGTTGAAGGTCGCTGGAGTGTATCGAACTGCGTATCGCCTTGCTCGCCATGATGGAGCCTGCCGTGGCGGGTCAGACGCTGCCGCGCGCTTTTCTGCGCATCGGCGGGGCGACGCTTGCACAGCATCAGCTTGGGCTTGCGCTCGCACTCGATTGCCAGCGGGTCATCTGCCTGGCGCGCGGGACATCGCCGGAAATGATCGCCGTGCAGCGCATGGCGGAAGATGCCGGCCTGCAATTCTACATCGCATCAGGAGCCAGGGCGCTGTCCGGACTGGTCACGGCCAGCGACGAACTGGTGGTCATCGGCGAGGGCCTGTTCGTGGAGCCGGCCGGTGTCTTGCCGCTGCTTGAGGGCCGCTCTCCAGCGGTACTGGTGCAGCCGGTGGAAGGAGGGCTTGCGGCGGGTTTCGAACGGATTGACATCAATCGCGCAAGTGCAGGCCTGATGCGCATTCCCGGACATCTTGTCGAAAATCTTCAGGAGTTGCCGGCAGATTGCGATGTGCACTCGGCCTTGACGCGAATCGCGCTGCAGTCGGCAGTGCCCATGCGAGACGTTCCCGCCGCCGTTCGAAGCGGTGTGGACTGGCGCCTGATTCGCGACGAGAGCGAAGCGCACGCGGTGGAGTTGGATTGGCTCAACGAACGGTTTGCCGATGGCGGATATGTGTCGCCCGGTCGCGTGGTAGCGCGGCGGGGCGTGCTCCGCTTCGGCTCCACGCTGCTCCATGCAGGCAATGCCAGCAACATGCTGAGCCTGGGCGTTGTCGGTTCGGTGGCCATAGCCGGCGGTCTTGCCTGGTTCGAACTTCTCGTCCCCGCGTTTCTCCTGCTTGGCGTGGCTGCACTGCTGGTCGAGGCAAGCCGCCTGCTGCGCTCGGTCGAGCGACACGCGCTTGGACAGTTGCCGCCGGCAATCCCGCGCGCGAACGTTCTGGGCTGGCTGCTGGATGCCGCATTCGGGCTTTCCGTACTGGCCGGCATACCTCGGCTCGGCGGCGAATCGCTGATCTCGTGGATGTTCCCGGCGGCCATGCTGATGATGCTCCTGGCGCTGATTCCGCGCTACGTGACAGGTAAGGTCGCATCGCTTGCGGCAGACCGTGCCACATTGGGACTTCTGCTGGCTTTTGCCGCAGGATTCGGGCAAGTTGAGCCCGTGGTGGAAGTTCTGGCGATCGCGCTTATTGTGATCGGCATGGCTCTTCCGCTACGTCGGAAGGACTAACCGGGGCTTAACCAGATACAGGGTAAACGGGACGGATGATCGACAACGCTGTTCATCCGGCCGACGACCAGACCGCGGAGGCTCTGCTCCGTGCTGATCTGGCGCGCGGCGATGCCATGGCCGACAGTGTGCTGCCCATCTTGCAGTACCTGCTCGCGGCGGAAGACAGTGCGCTGTTCAGCGACGAGATTCTGGCGCGGGTGCGCGGAATGGTTGCGGATCTGGCCCGTCAGATCGTCGAGCAGCTCTATCTGGGCGAAGCCGACGCCGGGCAGTTCGCAGAGGATCTGGAAGACCTTTCGCGCACTTTCATGGCGGACGCGCTGTTACTGTCGCACATTCATTCCATGGCTTTGGAATGGCAGATGACGGAGCGCCTTCAGGGGCGCCTGGCGCTCGATCCGGTGGTGTCTCCTTTGGTCCAGGCCATGCTCGCGTCGGCAGAGGGGCCGATCCATGGACTGGCCGTCAGTTGGCTGGCTGCGCAGGCGCGGTGGTGTCAGGCGCAACGCGGGATGAGCCTGCCCCTGGGCGAGCTTCCCGGCGATCTGCTTCATCGCGTGCTGCTGGCGGTTCGCGGCATGATGGCGGTGAGGGCCGGAACCTTGCGAAAGACAGCGGCCGAACGGCTTGCCGCCGCCGAAGCGGGTATTCGCCGTCGCTACGATGAAGGCGCAACGCGACTGGGTCTCGCCTCGCGCCTGTTGACGGGTCTCGGAGGGGCATCTCACATTGCATTGTCGGTGGGCCACGCCGGTGTGGCGTTGTTCTTCACGGCGCTCGCCACGGGCTCGGGACTGAGGCGGGAAGCCGCGGTGCTCGCCACCCACGAGGCGCAACTGGCGCGCCTTGCGCTGGCCTTGCGCGCGGCGGGTCTCAATGCGCCTGACATCGAGAAGCAGTTTCTCGCCATCCATCCCGAAGCGATGCTGCCCGAAGGGTTTGAACGTTTGGGAGTCGATGTGGCCGTGTCGATCCTGGCCAGTGGACGGCAGGGCGGCTGATGCTGATGGAAGGCACGATCCTTGCTCGCGGGGTCAGCGATGCACAAGACCGGCTGCTGGAAGCCGACGAGCCTCTTGCCGGCCTTCAGCAACGATGCGGGGGGGGACTTCCTGGCGCGATTGCCGTGCCGGAACTGCTGGAACTCGTACGCAAGGCGCGCCGCTATGGATTCCGGCTCGCCCGCGCCGTGGCCGCGCATGACGGCAACGACGTCATAACCGCATGGGTGGAAGTCGAGCCGCAAGGGTTCGGCGAAGGTTGCCAGATCGTCGTGCGGAACTGGCAGACGGCGCCGGCGCCCATGGAAGACGCCGCAGCGGTAGAGCGCCGGCGCACGATGACCGATCGTCATCTCGCCGAATTGTCGGCCCAGCTGGACGCCGAGCAGCGCCTGCTGGCCGTCTCTTCGGACAGCGCGGAACTGGCCTCTCTCGCCGCGTCCATGAGCGCGGGATTCGGTCGTGCCTGGACGGAATTTCTGCCGCCCGAGAAGATCGCCCACAAGCAGCCGCTGCATTGGCGCCTGCTGGATGGCGCGCGGGTGGTCGTTCCCGGATCGCGACGGGCCTGGCGCATTTCTCTCGTGCCGCATATGCGCCCCGGCTTCGATCCGGCGGGCTTCGAGTTGCTGCTGGTTTCCGATACGCCGGCCGGTTCGGCGGCGACCTTGCGCGAGCCGATGGAGCCGCTGCTGCGCCGCAGCTTGGTGGGGCAGGATCTGGCACCGGTCCTGCGTCAGCCGATCTCGCGGATAATCGCCAATGCGGAAACGATCCGTACCCGGCTCGCCGGGCCCCTGCCGGATGCCTATGCGGAGTACGCGGGCGAAATCGCGGGTGCCGGGAAGCTTTTGCTGGGGCTGCTGGAAGATCTCGCGGACCTGGAGGTGGTGGAAACGGAAGGCTTCAGCACAGCGCCCGACCGCGTGGATCTGTCAGAACTGGCGCGGCAGGCGGCGGGCATTCTCAACGTGCGGGCTCGGGAAAAAGGCATCTTCATAGAGGCCCCGCATCCCGCAGAAAATCTTCCGGCCATCGCGGAATACCGACGCGTCTTGCAGGTTTTGCTCAATCTGATCGGCAACGCGATCCGTTATTCGCCGGAAGGTTCGCAGGTCTGGATCAGGCTGGAAGCGATCGGAGAGCGCGCCAGGATCATCGTGGCCGACCAGGGGCCGGGCCTCTCGGAGGATCAGCAGGGCAGGGTGTTCGAGAAGTTCGAACGCCTTGGCCGAAGTGGCGACGGCGGATCGGGCCTCGGCCTCTACATCTCGCGCAGCCTTGCCCGGGCGATGGGCGGCGATCTTGTCGTCGAAAGCGCACCGGGGCAGGGCGCGCGGTTCATCCTGGACGTTCCCGCCGATCTGGAGGCTTGATCGGGGGCAGTTCCAACCGTCAGAGACGGTTGTCATTGCTCCCGTTGCCGCGACGCGCAAGCCAGAGCAGGACCGATCCGACCGCCGCCATGATCGCTCCGCGCACGGCCCAACTTCGATCGTCGATCATCATGCTCTGTGCCGGCCAGGAGATTATGCCGGTGCCCTGGCCGACCCAGAGCAGGCCGATCACGATCCCCGATAGTCCGACGACGATGGCTAGTATCCTGAGGAACGGCATTACAATTCCTCCCAAGCAATAATCAGAGAATGACGTGGCGATGTGGTCGTTTCAAGGTACCCTCCGCGCAGAAGCCGGTTCGCGATAGAACACACCGTTCTTCATGATCGCGCGGAAATTGCGATCCGGGTTCCCGATCAGGTCGATGTCGGCAATCGGATCGCCATCCACCAGAATGAGGTCCGCCAGCGCTCCGACCTCGACGACGCCCAGCTTGCCCTTGTAGGGCGAGCGTTCGCCGGACAGGGCGAGAAGCTGGGCATTGTCGTGGGTGACGATCTTCAGGATTTCGGCGGGCGTGAACCACTGCTTCAGCTTGAGGATATAGGTGTTCTGTTCGCTGTTTTCCTCCGGCCGGAACAGGAAGTCGGTACCCCAGGCAAGCTTCACGCGATGCTTCTTGGCCCATGCCCAGGCATGATCGGACCCTTCGCGGACCTTCATCTTGTTTGCGAGGCGCTCCGGCGGGTCGCTGGGAAGCGGCGGCGGCAGGTTCTGAAGCGAAAGCCAGGCGCCGCGCGTGCCGATGAGCTGGATCGTGGCTTCATCCAGCAACTGTCCGTGTTCGATCGATTTGACCCCGGCCTCCAGCGCGCGACGCACGGCGCGCGGCGTGTAGGCATGGACGGCGACGTAAGTTCCCCAATCCTCCGCAGCCGCGACGGCCGCCGAAATTTCTTCCGGAAGATATTGGGTGACGTCGAGGGGATCGTATTCGGACGAAGAGCCTCCGCCCGCCATCAGCTTGATCTGGCTGGCACCGAAGCGCAAGTTTTCGCGGGTGGCGGTGAGTACTTCGTCGCGGCCATCGGCGATGAACGTTGCGCCCAGTTCCTCGGCTCGGGCGGGCTTTCCGAAAAACCGGCGCGAACGTTCGTTGGGTAGGCGGAAATCGCCGTGACCCGAGGTCTGGCTGATGACCGCGCCTGAGGGCCAGATACGCGGCCCCTGGTACTTTCCAGCGTCAATGCCCGCTTTCAGGCCGAAGGCCGGGCCGCCCATGTCACGCACCGCAGTGAAGCCGCGCAGAAGCATCGCCTTGGCTTGCACGGCTGCCGCCGCCTCCGCCGATTGCGGCGTGAGATCGGGTGCGAGAAGCTGAGGTTCGGTAAGGGCGCTGAACGTAAGGTGGACATGTACGTCGATCATGCCCGGCATGAGCGTGGCGCCCTTGCCCTCGACGATCCTGGCGCCATTCGGTGTCGGAATCGCAGGGCCGATCGCCGAGATGACGTTGCCTTTGACGATCACATTGGTCGGATTTGAAAGTCGATCCGATTGGCCATCGAAAACGCGCACGTTCCGAAATATCGTCTCTGCCTGAGGTGGCTTCGCGTCTTGCGCCTTTGCAGGAAAAACCAGAGATGCTGATAGCAAAACTGCGGTAAATGCTCCGAAACCACTTGGGATCATTCGCCAACGCCCCCGCTGTAATATTCTGGATCTTCGCAAATACTATAACAGGGTCTTTTCCATATCAAGCACTTACACTTGAGAAGGTCAGATACGTGGCTTTTACGGAGCGTCGCCCGAAAAAGGAAAGGCCCCCGCTTTCGCGAGGGCCTTCCTGTAAGCCGACAAACTGCCGCTGCCGCTCTTGCGAGCGGGAAGCTCAGCGCTGGCCGATCTGCACGTAGTCGCGCTGCGTCGGACCGGTGTAGAGCTGACGCGGGCGGCCGATCTTCTGGCCGGGATCCGAGATCATTTCGTTCCATTGCGCGACCCAGCCTACGGTGCGGGCGAGGGCGAAGAGCGCGGTGAACATCGTGGTCGGGAAGCCGATGGCCGAGAGGATGATGCCCGAGTAGAAATCGACGTTCGGGAACAGCTTCTTCTCTGCGAAGTACGGATCGCTGAGGGCGATTTCCTCGAGGCGCAGGGCGGTCTCGAAGAGCGGGTCGGTGACCTTGAGCGCGTCGAACACCTCGCGGACGGTCTTCTGCATGACCGTGGCGCGCGGATCGTAGTTCTTGTAGACGCGGTGACCGAAGCCCATCAGGCGGAACGGATCGTTCTTGTCCTTCGCACGGTCGATGTAGTGCTGGATCTTGTCCGGCGTGCCGATTTCCTTGAGCATGTTCAGCGCGGCTTCGTTCGCGCCGCCATGGGCAGGGCCCCAGAGGCAGGCGATGCCTGCCGCGATGCACGCGAACGGATTGGCGCCCGACGAACCGGCAAGACGCACGGTCGAGGTCGAGGCGTTCTGCTCGTGGTCGGCGTGGAGGATGAAGATGCGGTCCATCGCCTTTTCGACGGCCGGGACAACCTCGTATTCTTCCGCGGGCACGCCGAAGGTCATGCGCAGGAAGTTGCCGGTGTAGCTCAGCTTGTTGTCGGGATAGACGAAGGGCTGACCGACGGAGTACTTGTAGGCTGCTGCCGCGATCGTCGGCATCTTGGCGATCAAGCGATGCGAGCTGATCTTGCGGTGCTCGGGATCGGAGATGTCGGTCGAGTCGTGGTAGAACGCAGAAAGCGCGCCGACCACGCCGCACATGATCGCCATCGGGTGTGCGTCACGGCGGAAGCCGCGATAGAAGTTCGCCAGCTGCTCGTGCAGCATGGTGTGACGCGTGATGGTGTTCTCGAAAGTCGACAGTTCGGCTGCGCTCGGCAGTTCGCCGTTCAGCAGCAGGTAGCTGGTTTCCATGAACGACGAGTTTTCGGCCAGCTGGCCGATCGGGTAGCCGCGATGGAGCAGGACGCCTTCGTCACCGTCGATGTAGGTCAGCGCGCTTTCGCAGCTGGCCGTCGAGGTGAAGCCGGGATCGTACGTGAACTTGCCCGTCTGGGCATAGAGCTTGCGGATATCGATGACATCCGGGCCGACACTGCCCTTGAGCACGGGGTAGTCGAATTCCGTGCCACCAGCATTCAGTTTGACCTGATCACCCACCAGTTCTTACTCCTTATATGTGCGACCCGGTCGTGGCGTCCGCCTGCGCGCCAATGCGTGCGAGGCTTTCTTCACGGCCGAGCAGAACCAATACGTCGAAAATACCCGGAGAGGTCGTCTGACCAGTCAGGGCCGCCCGCAAGGGTTGCGCGAGCTTGCCGAGGCCCAATCCCAGATCCTCGGCCATTGCCTTCAGGTTGCCTTCCAATGCCTCCAGGGTCCATTCGGACTGTCCGGAAAGACGCTCGTGCATGGCGGCGAGGCGCCCCCGCGCCTCGTCCGTCAAAAGCGCCTGCGCCTTCTCGCTGAACGCGAGCGGACGCTTGGCAAACAGGAATTCTGCACCTTCTGCAAGTTCGTTGAGGTCCTTTGCACGGACCTTCAGCACCGGCATCGCCTGCGCGAGCAGAACGAGGTCGGGATTTTCAAAGCCGGCCTTCTCGAGGCGCGGCGCGACCAATTGCGCGAGACGCTGGTCGTCGGCTTCGCGCAAGTAGTGGCCGTTGAGATTCTGGAGTTTGGCGAGGTCGAAGCGCGAGGGAGACTTGCCCACGTCCGCCATGTCGAACCATTCGATCGCCTTGTCGCGGCCGATGAATTCCTCGTCGCCGTGGCCCCAGCCCAGGCGGAGCAGATAGTTGAACAGCGCCTCGGGCAGCACGCCCATTTCGTCGCGATAGGCGTCGACCCCAAGCGCCCCGTGGCGCTTGGACAGCTTCGCACCGTCGGCGCCGTGGATGAGGGGGACATGCCCGTAGACCGGCTCGTCCCACGCCATGCCGCGGATGATCACGAGCTGGCGAAAGGCATTGTTGAGGTGATCGTCGCCGCGCAGGACGTGCGTGACACCCATGTCGTGATCGTCGACCACCACCGCCAACATGTAGGTTGGCGTTCCGTCGGAACGAAGAATGACGAAATCGTCGATTTCCTCGTTCTTGACCGTGACTTCGCCCTGGACGAGATCGTTGATGGTGGTTTCGCCATCGCGAGGCGCCTTGACGCGCACCACATAGGATTTGTCGGCGGGCCACGTCGATGGGTCGGCATCGCGCCACTCGCTGTCGATACGGAAGGGCTTGCGCTCTTCCTGCGCCTTCTGGCGGCGTTCGGCCAGTTCTTCAGTGGTCAGGTAACAGCGATAGGCGTGGCCGTTGGCGAGCAGTTCGGCGGCGACTTCCGCATGGCGGTCGGAGCGGGCAAACTGGAACACCGCCGGCTCGTCGCCTTCTAGGCCGAGCCAGGTCAGGCCGTCGAAGATCGCGTCGATCGCAGGCTCGGTGGAGCGGGCACGATCGGTATCTTCGATGCGCAGCAGGTACTTGCCCCCGTTGTGCCGGGCGAACAGCCAATTGAAGAGTGCGGTACGAGCCCCACCGATGTGGAGATATCCCGTGGGCGAGGGGGCAAAGCGCGTTACAACGGTCTTGCCTGCCGCCGCTTCGCCCGATGCACTGCCGCTTGCCATTGTAAAAACCTTCCTGTCCTATGCTCACCATGGTCAGCAACGCCGCCACGATGGTCGATTTCGAGCCTCCGGCTTTAACCGGAGGCGCTGCATTGCAGCATCGCCCATGGATCAGCCAGAGCCACTTGTCGAGGAGTTTGGCCGGTGTCGAGCGTTTTCTTTCGAACAGCGGTTTCGCGCGGGCGCCGTGGCTGACAGTTGCCTTCGGAACCGGCATAATTGCGTGGTTTTCCTTGGCTCAATCCGAAGCTTGGGCGGGCGTTTGCGTAGTATGCGTATTGATTGCGGTTTTTTCACGAACCCGACAGAACGAACTTTCTCGTTTCCCCTATATCGGAAGGGCGATTTTCGCACTCTCGCTCATGGTGCTGGCGGGCTGTCTGACGATCTGGACCCGATCGGAAATCATCGGGCAGGCTGCGATCTCCCGGCCCGTCACGGGTCTATTTACAGCACGCGTACTGGAGCGGGAACAGCAACCGGCCTTAGAACGCGTGCGCCTGGTACTGGCGTTGCGTTACCCGGAAAGCCGTCGTGCGATCAAAGTTCGGATGAATGTTCCCGCTTCATGGGTTGGCGATCGTGTTGCGAGCGGAACGCTCATCCGCTTCCATGGCAGGCTTTCGCCTCCGGCATCGGCTATGTTTCCCGGCGGCTATGACTTCGCGCGATCTGCATGGTTTTCCGGATTTTCGGCAACAGGAAGGATCACCTCCCCGGTTGAGATTCTGGCTTCTGGTAGCGGGGGGAACTGGATTGCGCGACAGCGCCTGGCGCTTTCGAAGCACATCAATCGGCAACTTCCCGGCTCCGGGGGTGGTATCGCTGCGGCGTTGACCACGGGAGACATGGGCGCGATCGGCAAGGACGATGCGCAAGCGATGCGCGATGCCGGGCTTGCGCACCTGCTGTCGATCAGCGGGCTTCATGTCAGCGCGGCGATCGGGTGCATATATTTCCTGGTGCTGCGTTCGCTCGCCCTTTTTCCCGCGATCGCCTTGCGCGTACGACTTCCGATCCTCGCAGCCGTGATGGGCGCGCTTGCGGGCATTGGCTATACGCTGCTCAGCGGCTCGCAGGTGCCGACCGTACGATCCTGCCTGAGCGCATTGCTGGTGCTGGCGGCACTGGCGTTGGGGCGCCAGGCCTTGTCGATGCGCTTGCTGGCGGCAGCGGCCTTCCTTGTTCTGCTGATCTGGCCCGAGTCGTTGATCGGTCCGAGTTTTCAGATGAGCTTTGCCGCTGTGATGGTCCTGGTCGCATTGAGCGACTCCGCACCGATCAAGCACTGGCTGGCACCGCGAGATGAAGCGATTTTAACCAAGGCGCTCCGCAGTTTCGCGCTCATGCTTGTCATGGGTATCGCCATCGAAGCGGCGCTGATGCCTATCGGGATGTACCATTTCCATCGCGCGGGGTTTTACGGGGCTTTCGCGAACCTTCTTGCAATCCCTCTGACGACCCTGATCGTCATGCCCCTGGTCGCATTAGCGCTGGCATTAGACGTCGTGGGTCTTGGCGCGCCGGTCTGGTGGTTGGCGCACCATGCGGTGGATGCATTGTTGGAGATCGCGCGATGGGTCGCCGCGCAGCCGGGTGCCGTAAAGGTGATGCCGCGCATGGGCGAATGGCACTTCATGCTGTTCGTGGTCGGAGGGCTGTGGCTTTGCCTGGTTCAAAGCCTTGCACGTCTCTGGGGATTGGCTGCGATAGCTGCCGGATACCTTGGGCTGATGATGATCCAGGCGCCGGACGTCATGATTTCTGGAAACGGCCGTCACGTGGCATGGATCGATCCTGTCAGCGAGCGCCTTGTTACCTTACGCGACAGTTCGAGCGACTATGCCTTGGATAACATCATGGAGTCAGCCGGCGTCCTGGATGATCCGGAATTGATGCGCTCCAACCCTCAAGCCAAGTGCAACGAAGATTTCTGCAAAGTGGCGCTCAAGGACGGCTATTCCACTCGCCATCTTCTGATCGCCAGAGGGGATCTGCCCGTACCGGAAGATGCCTTGGCAAGGGCCTGCGCGCGATCGGATATCGTCATCGCGCACCGTCGCTTGCCAACCACATGCCGTCCCAAATGGCTAAAGGTCGATCGACGAATGCTGGACCGTACGGGAGGCGTCACGATTGATTTGAAAAACCGGAGGCTGACATCGGTAGCCGAGACGCAGGGCGACCATGGATGGTGGCGCAATGGCGTGCTCAAGCAAGTACAACACTAGCTGGCGTGACGACATTGGACAGGCAGGGGAGGGCGTTCCGTCCCCCTTTTGCCGATCAGTGATACCGGCGCAGCAACCCAGCGAGCTTGCCTTGAACTTCTACTTCGTCCGGGCCGTAGATCTGAGGCTCATAGGCCGCATTCGCTGGGTCGAGCCGAACCATTCCGTCTTCCCGCCGCAGGTACTTCAGCGTAGCTTCTTCTCCACGGATGAGCGCGACCACGATCTCGCCGTCCCGTGCAGTAGTGGTGCGCTTCACCAGCGCGAAATCTCCATCGAGAATTCCCGCTTCCACCATCGAATCCCCCGACACTTCGAGGGCGTAGTGATCGCCGGAACCTAGAAGTGCCGCGGGTACCGGTAGCGAAGACTGGCCTTCCAGCGCTTCGATAGGGACACCGGCTGCAATGCGGCCGTGTAGGGGGATTTCTATGACGTCGTTCGCCGGACGGCCAACAGCCGGTGCGCGCGAGGCGATTTCCTTGGCAGACGCCGGCTTTGGCGGCTTGCTCGTTGCATCTTCAGGCTGACGAAGCACTTCGAGTGCTCTGGCGCGGTTGGGGAGACGGCGGATGAAGCCGCGCTCTTCAAGCGCCGAGATCAGCCGGTGAACACCCGACTTGGACTTGAGGTCGAGGGCTTCCTTCATTTCCTCGAAACTGGGGGAAATGCCGCTTTCCTCAAGCCGGACCTGGATGAACCGGAGCAACTCGTGCTGCTTGCGCGTCAACATCTGCTTAGCCTCATGTGTTCTGCGGCACTTGGCCCAATCCCGTCCGACGAACAGCCCTGTCAGGCCAGCAGCCTTTCAAGTATCGCGTTCGTGAACATTGAGGGAACAATTATGCAACGAACAGGGTATCGTCAAGCAATACCGCCATTTTGGAGCAAGAACATCTGAACCGTGTCCCCCACTTCCGCGCGCGGGGCCTGTGCAGGGCGATCGATCAGAACGTTGCTGGCTGCGAGCGACGACAGTGCTCCGCTATCCTGGAGCGATAGCGCGTGCACCGTCTCCCCGTCCCAACAGCCCCTCACGAACTCTCGACGCGCGCTGCCGGGTTGGAGCGGCTGCGACAGGCGGGCCGTAATCGGCCTGGCAAGCGCGCCGGACGCGCCAGAGAGCGCGCGCAGCACCGGAAGCAGGAAGAGGTAGGCCGTTACGAGGCTGGAAACCGGATTTCCCGGCAAACCGATGACGATCTGCTTGCGGGCGCCTTGTCTGCGGGTTGCGACGAGCAGCGGCTTGCCCGGCTTGATCGCAACGCGCCAGAAATCGATATCGGCGCCCCAGGCTTCCAGCGCGGGACGAAGGAGATCGTGGTCGCCAACCGAAGCTCCGCCACTGGTGACGATGACATCGGCATCCTGAGTCGCTGAAAAGGCGGCCACGATGGCGTCGATATCGTCGGGGACCGGTCCATTTCGCTTTGCATCTACCGGAACGCTTCGCGCCAGCGCCGTGAGCATGGCGCCGTTGCTGGCGGGAATCTGATGATCCCCGCAGGCTTCCGGATCGGCCGACAGTTCGTCGCCGCTGTCGATCACGGCAAGTCGGGGCAGCCGCCTGACGGGCAAGTGACGATGGCCCGAGGCGATCGCGAGCCCGATCTGTGCCGGTCCTATCAGAGTTCCCACGGCGAGCAGCGGTGCGCCGTCCTGGAAGTCCAGGCCCTTGGCACGGATATGCTTGTTTTCCGGGGTGGGGGCGTCGCCGGTGAGGGTGAGGTGGTCTCCTTCGCGGGCCAGGTCTTCCTGAACTATCACGGCGCCGGCACTTGCGGGGAGCAAGGCTCCGGTCGAGATACGCACCGCCTGACCCTTGGCGATCGTGCCCATGAAAGGATGGCCGGCGGCACTTTCGCCGATCACTTTCCATGGGCCTGCAATATCACCGGGGCTCAAGGCATAGCCGTCCATCGCGGACATATCCGCCATGGGCTGGCAGCGCCGGGCGAGAAGCGGGGCTGCAAGATAACGACCCGCCGCACTTTCGACATCTACGTGTTCGACTGGGAGAGCCTCGACAAGAGCCAGGAGCCTCGCCTGCGCTTCCTCCAAGGGCATCGGTGGCATCATCGCGACAGATCCTCGGCCTTCCAATGCCCGGATTTGCCGCCAAGCTTTTCGACTAGGCGGATGTCGCCGATGACCATGGCCTTGTCGAGCGCCTTGGCCATGTCATAGATTGTCAGAAGGGCGATGGAAGCTGCTATAATCGCTTCCATTTCAACGCCTGTTTTGCCGGTGAGCGAAACCGTGGCCCTGGCCTCTATCGCCGCTTCCTCGAAAGTGAAATCGACGTTGATGGCGTCGAGAAGAAGCGGGTGGCACATCGGGACGAGTTCAGAAGTCTTCTTGGCCGCCATGATACCGGCAATGCGCGCGGTTCCCAGGACATCGCCTTTCGGCGCGTCTCCAGCGCGGATGGCGGCGAGGGCCGAGGTTGTCATCGTGATACGCCCCGATGCGACGGCGACGCGGCGAGTCTCCTGTTTCGCGCCGACATCCACCATCCGTGCGGTTCCTTCGGCATCGATGTGCGTGAGAGACTTGCTCATGTAACCTCTTGGAACCAGCGACCGGAATGTCAGGAAAGGAAGCTTAGATTCCGGACAGCAGCCGCCGGGTTGCCGCTTCGACGTCAGCTTCGCGCATCAGGCTTTCACCGACCAGGAACGTGCGAGCGCCACAGGCAGAGAGGCGTTCGAGATCCTGATGACCGTTGATGCCGCTCTCGCTGACAAGAAGGGTTCCCGGTGGGGCAAGCGGAGCAAGTCGTTCCGTCGTTCCGATATCGGTGACGAAGCGCTTCAGGTCTCGGTTGTTGACGCCGATCAGGCGGGATTTCAACCGGCCTGCGCGTTCCATTTCGGCCTCGTTGTGAACTTCGACAAGGCAGTCCATCCCGCGCTCCATGGCGGCCGCCTCGATCTCCGCCATGAGCACGTCGTCGAGAGCGGCGACGATGATCAGGATCGCATCGGCGCCCATCGAACGGGCTTCGGCCACTTGCCACGGGTCCACCATGAAATCCTTGCGGATCACCGGCAGCGAGCAGGCCGCGCGGGCGTCGACCAGGAAATCCTCGTGGCCCTGGAAATAGATCGCATCCGTCAGCACGGACAGACATGCCGCTCCGCCGCGCTCATAGGCAATCGCGTGTTCGGCGGGCCTGAAATCAGCTCTTATCAACCCTTTGGAAGGAGATGCTTTCTTGATTTCAGCAATCAGCGCGAACCCGGATTCGGCCTTGCGCCGCAGCGCGGCTTCGAAACCACGGGGGGCGCTCTGTTCCGTCGCGCGTGCGTCGAGATCTTCGATCGTGGCGAACCCCTTGCGGGTTTGCACTTCGATGCGCTTGGTATCGCAGATTTCAGTGAGCTTGTCGGACATGGGTACCTCGAAGACGCGGCGGCTCAGGGCCGAAGCGCGGAAATCCAGCAATTGAGGAGGGCATTCGCAAGGCCCTTGTCGATAGCCTCGGCGGCTTCCTCCACGCCTTCGCGCCAGGTCTCGACTTCGCCGGCGACGATCAGTGCCCCGGCGGCGTTGAGAAGGACGGCATCCCGGTAAGGTCCATGCTCGCCCAGCAGCAGGCGGCGCAGGGCTTCGGCATTGTAAGCCGCGTCGCCGCCGCGGATCGCGCCGACCGGGGAGACAGGAAGCCCCGCGTCCTCCGGCGAGACACGGCGCATCGAAAGTTCGCCGCTTTTGATCTCGGCCACTTCGTTGCCGCCCGCCAGGCTCAACTCGTCCAGCCCCTCGTCTCCGGAAATGACAAAGGAGTGATCGCTGCCCAGGTGCATCAGCGCTTCGGCATAGATCGGCACATAGGCGGGGCGGGCAATGCCCACCAGTTGGCGGGTGACATTGGCGGGATTGGCCAGCGGGCCCATGAGATTGAAGATCGTACGCCGCCCGATCGCCTTGCGGAGCGGCATGATCTTGCCCATCGCCGGATGATGGCGCGCCGCGAAGAGAAAGCAGATGCCGAGATCCCCCAGCGTCTCTTCGGCGGTTTCGGCGGCACGATCGAGATTGAGGCCGAGGGCTTCCAGCGTATCGGCCGCGCCCGCCTTGGAACTGGCGGCGCGGTTCCCATGCTTGGCAACAGGAACGCCGCAGGCCGCAACCACCAGCGAAACGGCCGTCGAGACGTTCAGCGTGTGATGGCCGTCTCCCCCGGTGCCGCAGACATCGATGGCATTGGCGGGAGCGGCGATCGGGATCATCCGGGTGCGCATGGCCCGCGCGGCACCCGCGATCTCGCTGGCCGTCTCACCGCGCTCGGTCAGCGCGATCAGAAACCGCACGATCGTCTCGTCGTCGACCTTGCCGTCGAGGATCAGGCCGAAGGCATGCTCGGCTTCGGATTCGTCGATCGGATGAAGCGGATCCGGAAGCGTGGTGCGAACCGTCATGCCGCGATCCGGGCCGGGAGCCTTGCGTCGATGCCGCAAACCTTGAGGAAGTTCGCCAGCATGGCGTGGCCATGTTCGGTGGCGATGCTTTCGGGATGGAACTGCACGCCGTGGATGGGCAGTTCGGCGTGGCGGAAACCCATCACATGGCCATCGTCGGAGCGCGCGTTGACCTTCAGGACATCCGGAATATCCTCGACGATCAGCGAGTGATAGCGGGTTGCCGTGAAGGGCGAGGGGATGCCTGCAAACACGCCCGTGTCGTCATGCGTGACGGGGGATGTCTTGCCGTGCATCAATCCGCCGCGAACCACCTTGCCGCCGAAATACTGGCCGATCGACTGGTGCCCGAGGCATACCCCGAGCAGGGGCTTTCCGGCGTCGGCAGCGGCGGCGACGAGGTCGAGACTGATGCCAGCCTCGTTCGGCGTGCAAGGCCCCGGCGACAGGAGAAAGCCCTGGGCGCCGCTGGCAATGGCCTGGGCCGCAGTCAGGGCGTCGTTGCGGACGACCTCCACCTTCGCGCCCAATTCCATCACGTAATGGACCAGGTTCCAGGTGAAGCTGTCGTAGTTGTCGATGACGAGGATCATCTTGTGCCTTTCGCCGCTTTCTCGACGACGATCAAGGGGCCGAGCGGCGGTCCGCCATCCACTCGCCCGTGCTCCGGATCCCAGAGCGACGATACGCTGCCGTCGAGGAACAGCGCATTGGAGCATTTCAGGGCATCTCGAAAATAGCGTGCGAGCTTGCCGAAGGATACCGGCTCGTCCGAAATGACGAAATGCGCGCGGCCCTGGCGATCGACGCCCACGCCGTTGCGGAGCTTCTTCGATTCGCCGTCGGGGTCGATCTTCGGATGAAGCTTGCCGTCGATCACCAGCATCGGTCCCGATTGGGTTCCGAAGTCGGGTCGGTTGGAAACCGTCTTCGCGAACGATGCAGTTGCTCGCACGGACCAATTTCCGGCCGCATCGCCGTAGAAGACGCCGTTTGGCTGGAGATGGAAGTTACCCCAGCCTTCGTTGGTGTTGAGCTTGTGTCCGCGAACACCGCTTTCGACGTAATAGCCGATGGGCTGCCCGTCCTGATCGAACATGCCCCCGTTCATGGCAAAGGCGACCGCATGGTTCTTGCCCGGCCGGTCTACGGCCAGTTGCGAAAGGCTGCGATAGGGCGGCTTGCCCGAAGGGCCGAGGACCATGTGAATGGTATGGCGGGCCGGATCCGCCAGGCAATGGGTGAAGGATGCGCCTTCGAACGTCGCGCCGCTGCAGGCGGGCGGCGGCGGTGCGGCCGCTTCCTGCTTCGCACCGCCCGACGAGCAGGCGGCGAGGAACAACACGGCCGCGGTGGCGGCCGGCTTCATTGTCCGAAGCCCGGCTCCCCGGCGACGCGCACGGCTTCGCGGGCGGCGGCGAATAGAGCGCCGGACTTGGCCTCGCATTCGCGCTGTTCATAGGCGGGATCGCTGTCGGCCACGATTCCGGCGCCGGCCTGGACGTGGAGAATGCCGTTCTTCAACACCCCCGTGCGCAGGACGATGCAGGAATCGACCGAACCGTCCGGCGCGAAATAACCCACGCCGCCAGCATAGGCGCCGCGCGTCTCGGGCTCCAGTTCGGCGATGACCTCGCAGGCGCGGACCTTGGGAGCGCCGGAAACCGTGCCCGCCGGGAAGCCGGCGAAGACCGCGTCGATCGCGTCATGCTTCGCCGCGTCGAGCTGGCCGACCACGTTCGAGACGATGTGCATGACGTGGCTGTAGCGCTCGATCGTGTAGCTGTCGGTCACCTCGACGGTGCCCGCCGCCGCGACCCGGCCGACGTCGTTGCGCCCGAGGTCGAGCAGCATGAGATGCTCCGCGCGCTCCTTCGGGTCGGCAAGCAGGCTGACTTCGTTGGCCTTGTCCTCCGAGGCGGTCTTGCCGCGCGGGCGCGTTCCGGCGATCGGCCTGATCGTGACTTCGCCTTCGCGTACACGGACCAGGATTTCGGGGCTGGAACCGATCAGTGCGAAGCCCGGCATGTCCAGGAAGTAGAGGAACGGCGACGGATTGACGCGGCGCAGGGATCGATAGAGCGCCAGCGGCGGCAGCGGGAATTCACAGGTGAAGCGCTGAGCCAGCACGACCTGGAAGATGTCTCCGGCCTCGATATAGTCCTTCGCGCGAAGAACCATGGATTGGTAGTCCGCCGCAGACATTGCCGGAGTTTGAACCGGCTCGGCGATCTCGGTTGCTGCGGGTGCTGCCGGGGCGGGCGCCGCGAGCTTGCGCAGGGCCTCCTCAATTCGCTCCTCGGCCCGTTCGACAAGGCGTTCCGGCGCGCCCGCCTCCGGCCAGAGCGGCGCCACGCAGAACAGTTCGTCGCTCAGCCGATCGAACACGAGGATCAGCGAAGGCCGCACGAACAGCATGTCGGGCAAGGCGAGCGTGCTTTGCGGCGCGCGCGGAAGCTTCTCCACGAGGCCGATGGTCTCGTAGCCGAAGTAGCCGACCAGACAGGCGAGGGCGGGCGGCAGCTGGGGCGGCACGTCGAAGCGGCAGCTTTCGACCAAGGCGCGCAGTTCCGCCAGGGTGTCGCCCGCCAGCGGCGAGAAGGCTTCCCGGTCGGTCTGCCAATCGCGATTGATCTCGCAGCCATGACCTTCGGCGCGAAACACCAGGTCGGGATCGAGGCCGATCAGGCTGTAGCGCCCGCGCGTCTCGCCGCCCTCGACCGATTCGAGCAGGAAATCGCCGCGCCCTTCCTCGAAGAGTTTGAGCGCGACGGCGACCGGGGTTTCGGTGTCCGCGACGAGCTTTCGCCAGAGCAGCGCCGGCTTGCCCTCAGAGAGCTGCGCCAATGCCGCCAGACGATCCGATTCGCGTTCCATAACCCCGATCTTCATTGCTGTTGCTTATTCGGCGCCGGCAGTGCCGACGAGTTGATCCCGCACGACCTTGATGGCCTTTTCGTGCTTGGTGACGCCCACTTCCTTGCGGATCGCCTTGCCCAGGGCATCGGTATAGGCCTGGCCAAGCTGGCCACCGAGTTCGCGCTGGGTGCCTTCCACAAGCTGGGCCGACTCGACCTTGCCGGGCACCACATCCTTGAGCAGGACGACGAACCATCCACGGTTCTGCCCGGCGGCCTGAACCTTAACCGTGCCCTTGGCCATGTGGAACATCAGCGATACCGGAGGCGGCACCTGGCGGCCCGAGCGGAGCGCCGCGGTCAGCGTGGCGCGTGACATCGAGACCTGCTCGGCCGGCGGCAGCGTCTTGCCGGTCGCGGCCACGGCCTGCTCCAGGCTCTTGCCCTTGCGGACCTGCGCCTGGATCTGCATCGCTGCGGCCTTCGCGGCGGCACCGCCCTTGTCGAGCAGCCAGGCCGTCTTCACGTCCTCCACGATTTCCTTGAAAGGAGCGGGCGCCGAAGGCGTGATCTGGGTGACGTCATAGAGGACGAAATTGCGTTCGGCGGGAACGGGGTTGCCGTCCTGGCTGACTTGCGCCGACTGCGGCTTTTCCTGGTCCATGGCGAATGCTGTCTTCAGCACCGACTGCAACAGCGCGGGAGCGGTTTCGCCGGGCTTGCCGTAGACCACGCCATTGGCCGTGATTGGAGCAGTCGTCTGAACCGTCGCGCCGAGCGACTTGGCCACTTCGACCAGGCTGGCGCCGTTGCCGAACTCATCCTCGATCTTGGCGAGAAGGTCGGTGAAGGCCGTGTTCTTCTTTTCGACGGCCAGCTTGGCGACGATTTCTTCCCGCGCGTCGGCAAGCGAGCGCTCGGGCTTCTTCTGCTCTTCCTCGACACGGATCAGATGCCAGCCCAGCGCGCTCTTCTGCGGTGCGGTGAGCTTGCCCACCGGAGCGGCGAAAACGGCATCGGCCACGGCCGGCGAGAACTGGCTGGAAAGCTGGTCCTTGCTGAAGAACTCCAGCTTTGCCACCGAGAGCCCCTTTTCCTTGGCGGCGACTTCCAGCGACTTGCCGCCCGCGACTTCCGCCGCGACGGCCTTGGCTGCCGCTTCGGTCGGAACGATGAGCTGCGATACCTTGCGATTGTCCTGCGCGGCGTAGAGCGCCTTGTCGGCCTGGTAGCGCTTGGCGATCTCCGCGTCGGTGGGGGCGGCGATATTCTTCACCGCGTCCTCGCCGAAGGTGGCGTAACGGATCACGCGACGCTCCGGACGGATGAACGTGTTGGTGTGGCTCTTGTAGAAAGCCTGAAGCTCAGCGTCGGTAGGGGCATTCGCCGGGAAGAACGCCTGCGAGGGAAGGGCTACGACCGAGCCGGAGCGGTTTTCGTCCAGCAGGGCGGCATAGCGCTTGGCGGCGAAGCTGGACATCGTGGTGCCGAACTGCGCGGGCAGCATCAGCTGCTGTGCGATCAGGCCCTGGGCGATGTCTTCGCGAAGCGACTTTTCCGAAAGACCCTGCTGACCCAGAAGCTGGCGGAAGGTCGCCTGGTCGAACTTGCCGTCTACACCCTGGAAGGCCGGGATGCGGGCGATCTCGCTATCGATGAGGCGATCTCCGGCGACGACACCGATCTTCTTGCCGAAAAACGCGGTGGCGGTGCGGTCGATCAGTTCGTCCAGCACCTGTTCCAGCCCGCCCTGCGCGATGAGCACTTTCATGGTCATCGCGGGGTCCTGCGCCTGAACGCGCGACAGCGCAGACTTGGCCGCGAGCGCAAGTTCGTTCTCCTCGACCTCGTCCTTGCCGACGGTGGCGACGGAGTTGCCGCTGGCGATCCCGCCGGAATCGCGCAGGCCAGTAAGATCGCCGCCCACGAAGGCCAGCGTGATGAGCACCAGCACCGCCAGGGCAATGCCGGCGCCGATCTTGGAACTCAGAACGTTGCGGAAGAATGAGATCATGTACCGTGCCGATCAGCGTGGAAAATTGGGTCAAGTCGGAGCGAAGGCGCTGCCGCCGCGAGAAAACGCGCTGGCTTTAGGGTGGCTTGTACCATCCTGCAATGCCGACGTGCGATAAGCCCACATCGACTCGCCAATTCGCCGGCTGCCGTTCGGTGGCCAAGCCGTCACCCAAGCTGCCGCGGGGCGCCCGCAGGGAAGCACGAATTTTGACAAGACCGGTCTCTCTGCACTAGCAGCGCCGGGAAAGCGCGGCTTGTGATTCCTGCTTCCTGCCGGGATTCGGAGAAGCCTGCGCGCCCTGAAATCAAGGTTTCTTAATAAGATGGCTGGTCTGCCTTACATCGTCGGTAACTGGAAAATGAACGGCACGCGTGCGATGCTCAACGAGGCGCGCGCGATTGACCGGGCCGCTGCACGCTTCCCGAAGGTGCAAGTGGCGGTCGCGCCTCCGGCGACGCTGCTCTACCGCATTCGCGATGCCGTAGAGCTGATCGGCGTGGGCGGACAGGACTGCCGCGCCGAGGACAGCGGTGCCTTCACCGGCGACATCTCCGCCCCGATGCTCAAGGACGCGGGCGCCGATTTCACCATCGTCGGCCATTCCGAGCGACGCACCCTTCATGGTGAAAGCGACGCGGACGTGAAGGCCAAGGGCGAGGCTGCGCTGTCGGCGGGCCTGGCGGTGATTCTCTGCGTCGGCGAAACCGAGGCGCAGCGGGATGCGGGCGACGCCGAAGCCGTGGTCGCCGCGCAGATCGAGGGATCGTGCCCTGCGGTGGATGCTGCCCCCGAAAAGCTCTCGGTCGCCTATGAGCCGGTCTGGGCGATTGGTACCGGCCGCGTGCCTTCGATCGAGGACGTGGCCGCGATGCATGCGGCGATCCGTGCGAAGCTCGTTGCCATTTACGGCGAGGGCGGGGCGGACGTGCGCATCCTCTATGGCGGTTCGGTCAAGGCCGATAACGCCGGCGAATTGCTCGCCGTGCCCGAAGTGGGCGGCGCGCTGGTCGGCGGCGCCAGCCTGAGCGCCGAGAGCTTCCTGGCGATCGTCGGTGCCGCAGCCTCGCTGGGGAACGACTGATATCGTAATTCCGTGGGCTTGCGGGCTTTGCACGCGGCATGCGGCTGATGACTTGCGCGACGGGCGGTGAGCGCCTATCTGCGCGGCTTGAGATGCGGGCTTTCGGCCCAGAGAAGACTGAGAAAAACGCAAGATGCTGTTCACCTTTCTGACCGTTGTCCAGGCGATCGTCGCGCTGCTGCTCGTCGTCGTCATTCTGATGCAGAAGTCGGAAGGCGGCGGCCTTGGCGTGGGTGGCGGCAATCCCTCGGGTCTGATGTCGGCACGCGGCGCGGCCAATTTCATGACCCGTGCGACCGGCGTTCTTGCAGCCATCTTCGTGATTCTTTCGATCGTGCTTGCCGCGCTGGCGGTCAATACGACCACCGGTCGTGATATCGATACCTCCCTTCAGCGCGAGACGGCTCCGGCCGCACCCGCGCAGCCGGCCGATCCGCTGGCCGGAGCAGCGGCACCGTCTGCTGCACCGGCGAACGGCGCCAGCCCCGCTCCGGCCAATGGTGGCCCGGCTCCGGCCGGCAGCGCCCCGGCCAATGATCCGCTTTCGGGTGCTGCCGGCCAGTAAAACGGCTATACCGGCAGGGTTAAACCCGGCGCATCATCGTAACAGGAATGCCGTCTGGCTCTGGCAGGCGGCATTTCATTTGTTTTGACCTGTGGATTGAGGCACAGCGCTCTTGCGCTCGTGCCCCCATGCAATTTAAGGGCCGACTCCCATGGCGCGGCATATTTTTATCACCGGCGGCGTGGTCTCCTCGCTCGGCAAAGGTCTCATGGCGGCGAGCCTCGCGGCTCTCCTGCAGGCACGCGGCTACCGCGTCCGCATCCGCAAGTTCGATCCCTATCTGAATGTCGATCCGGGCACGATGAGCCCGTATCAGCATGGCGAAGTCTACGTCACCGACGACGGTGCCGAGACGGACCTCGATCTGGGTCACTATGAGCGCTATACCGGCGTTTCGGCTCGCCAGGCGGACAACATTACCTCGGGCCGCATCTACCAGGACATCATCGCCAAGGAGCGCCGCGGCGACTATCTGGGCGCCACCGTCCAGGTGATCCCGCACGTCACGGACGCGATCAAGGACTTCGCGATGACGGAGACCGAGGATCTCGACTTCGTGCTCTGCGAGGTCGGCGGCACGGTCGGCGATATCGAGGGCCTGCCCTTCGTCGAGGCTCTGCGCCAGATGCGCAACGAACTCGGCCGCGAGCAGACCTGCTTCGTCCATGTCACGCTGGTGCCCTACATCGCGGCGGCCGGCGAGCTGAAGACCAAGCCGACGCAGCACTCGGTGCGCGAACTCACCGGCCTCGGCATCCAGCCGGACATCCTGCTGTGCCGTTGCGATCGCGAGCTTCCCGAGAGCGAGCGCCGCAAGATCGCGCTGTTCTGCAACGTCCGTCCGCAGGCGGTCATCCCTGCGCTGGACGCGCCGAACATCTACGCAGTGCCGCTCCAGTATCACCAGGAAGGCCTCGATGCCGAAGTGCTTCACCACTTCGGCATGGCGTCACAGGCGCCCGACCTTGCTCGTTGGAACGACATTACCGACCGTTTCGAGCACCCCGAAGGCGAAGTGACCATCGGTGTGGTCGGCAAGTATGTCGGCCTTCAGGACGCCTACAAGTCGCTGAACGAAGCGCTCGTCCACGGCGGCATGGCCAATCGCGTCAAGGTCAACGTGAACTGGATCGATGCCGAGATCTTCGAGAAGGAAGATTCGGAAATCGCCGCCGCGCTCGAACCGATGCACGGCATCCTGGTTCCGGGCGGCTTCGGCGAGCGCGGCACGGAAGGCAAGATCGCCTCGGTCCGTTTCGCCCGTGAGCGGGAAGTGCCGTTCTTCGGCATCTGCCTCGGCATGCAGATGGCCTGCATCGAAGGCGCGCGCTCTGCCGGGATCGAGAAGGCCAACTCCACCGAGTTCGGCCCTACCGAGGAACCGGTGGTGGGTATCATCACCGAGTGGATGGGCAAGGACGGCCTGGAGAAGCGCGCCGAAGGCGGCGACCTGGGCGGTACGATGCGCCTCGGTGCCTATGCGGCCGAGCTTTCGCCCAACAGCCATATCGCCGCGATCTATGGCAGCACGCAGATTTCGGAGCGTCACCGCCACCGTTACGAAGTGAATGCTTCCTATCGCGAGACGCTGGAAGGCGATGGTCTGATCTTCTCCGGCATGTCGCCTGACGGCCTGCTTCCGGAAATCGTCGAACGTCCGGATCACCCGTTCTTCGTCGGCGTGCAGTTCCACCCGGAATACAAATCGAGGCCGTTTGAACCGCACCCGCTGTTCGCCGGCTTCATCGCCGCCGCGCTGCGGCAGGCGCGACTGGTCTGACCGTCACGTCAGGTTTTCCGAAAGGGCGGGCTCGAAAGAGTCCGCCCTTTTTCGTTCCGTCAGGCAAGAAGCGAAAGCAGCAGGGTGATCGTGCCGATCGACAACAGGGTCGAGACGAGGATGACCCGTGCCGTCAGGCTACCTTCCCGGCGGTGAAATTCCGCCAGCATGAAGGGGCCCGTCCCGGTGGGAAGCGCGGCCAGCAGCACCGCCGCATTGCGCAGCGGCTTTGCCAGCGGAAAGACCCAGACCGCCAAGGCCAGCGTCAGCGCCGGATAGGCGAACAGCTTGAGGGTTACGAGCAGGGCCGCTTTTCCGGTGCCGCCGGCTTCGACCTCTCTTGGTTCAGCGAGGAACATGCCCAGGCACACCAAAGCGCAGGGGCTGGCTGCGGAACCCAGGAGCTTGAGGAAGGCGTCGAGCGGGGCGGCGACGCCCATGCCGCTCCACATCACGGCGAAGCCCAGAAGCGGCGCCAGCACCAGCGGATTGCGAAAGAGGGCCTGAGCTACCCGCAGCGCGACTACCATGGGCCGGGCGCTGGACTGGTTGCCGAATTCGATCAGCACGATCGCGACGGCAAAGAGCATGCACACGGTATTGATCGTAGCGATCAGCGTCAGCGTCTGCGAACCTGGTCCAAGGGTCGCCAGGAGGAGCGGGAATCCCAGAAAAGCCGTGTTGGAGTAAGCGCCGTTCAATCCATGGATTGCGGCATCGCCGATGTCTCTACCGGCCAGCCGGCTTACAGCGACCGTCGCGGCGAAGAAGAAGAACGTGCTGAGGCTGAACACGGCCACGAAGTCAGGCTGCCACAAGTCCGCCACCTTTGCCTTGGCGACGATGTCGAACAGCAACGCGGGCAAAGCGAGATAGACCACGAAGCGGTTTAGTTCGGTGGTCGACTGCGGACTAAAGATACCGATCCGACGGGCCAGCCAGCCAATGAAGGTCAAGGCGAAGATCGGGAGGACGATCGACAGGATCGAGATCATGAGAAACGGGCAGCCCACAAGGTTGCAAAGCTCGCGGCTTAGGCAATGTCTTCAGGCTGTCCAACGCTCTTTTGCGTGCGCCCGGTGCGGTGCGCGCAATCGGTGTCAGGAAGGCGCATATGGAAAGGGCGGCCCGGAAAACCCGGACCGCCCGCATGTGTCAGTTCATCGGCGCGATCAGGCGGCGGCCGAGGCGTCTCCGGCGGCGCTATCGACAACCGTCAGGGTATTGCCGCCGATGGCGATCTTCTTGGGCTTCATCGCTTCGGGCACTTCGCGCACCAGATCGATCACCAGAAGGCCATCGGCCAGATCGGCGCCATCGACGCGGACATAATCCGCCAGTTCGAAGCGGCGCTCGAAACCGCGCTGGGCGATCCCGACATGCAGCATTTCGCCGTCCGCGTGCTCATCGGGCTTATGCCCCTTGACCACCAGCAGGTTGGCCTGTGCGGTTATGTCGATATCGGCCGGCTTGAAGCCCGCGACGGCCAGAGTGATGCGATAGGCATCGGGGCCGCGACGCTCGATGTTGAAAGGGGGGTACTTGTCGCCCGGATTGGCGCGACCCTGGTTTTCGATCATGTCGAAAAGGCGGTCGAAACCGACCATGGTGCGGCGATAGGGCGAAAAATCGATGCGGTTCATGACAAAAATCCTCCAATGAGCAATCTTCGTTTCATCAAGGCCCGGACTGTCCGGCGCCTCGTTTTCAAGCCATGCCCTTGGCGGGCCATGACTTGAATCCCTAGATATGATAGCCGCCCCCGGTTTCAAGGTCCGCCCGCGCGCCTGCCGATAGTGGGGTCGATAGCGGGCCCGATAGCTGGAAAGTGGCTTCGGTCGCCAAAAGGAAAAGGAAGAATTCGATGTGCCAGCCCAAGGTCGAGATCTATACCAAGTGGGGATGCCCCTACTGCGTCATGGCCAAGTCGCTTCTGGACGAGAAAGGCGTGGCTTATGAGGAATACGACATCACGATGGGCGGACCCAAGCGTGAGGAAATGCTGGAGCGCGTTCCCGGTGCGCGCACGGTGCCTCAGGTCCTGGTCGATGGCGCGCCTTATGGCGGTTTCGACGATATCAACGCCCTGAACCGCGCGGGCAAACTCGACCCCGTTCTGGGGCTCTGATCGCGATGGGCCGCGCCGCACTGTTTCAGATGACGTCCGGGATTTCGCCTCAGGACAATGCCGCTGCGCTGGTTTCGGCCATTGGCGAGGCGAAGGCGGCCGGCGCGGTCATGCTGTTCACGCCGGAAATGTCGGGGCTGATCGATCGCAGGCGCGAGCGCGCAGCACCGCATATCGTTCCGGAAGCCGAGGACCGGGTTCTTGCCGCGGTGCGCGAGGCGGCTGCGCGCGAGGGCATCTGGGTGCACCTGGGCTCGCTGGCGGTGCGACCGCCGGCTTCTGAGCACGATGCACGCTTTGCCAACCGGGCCTTCGTGATCGACGATACCGGCGAAGTTCGCGCTCGCTACGACAAGATCCACATGTTCGACGTGGACCTGGCGACCGGCGAGACGTGGCGTGAATCCAATGCCTACGCGCCCGGCGATCGCGTTGTCACCGTCGAAACCCCGCTGGGCCTGCTGGGGCTGGCAATCTGTTACGACATACGGTTTCCGGCGCTATTCGAAGCGCTCGGGCGGGCCAGGTGCGACCTGATCGCGGCGCCCGCGGCGTTCACCGTGCCGACCGGGACGGCGCATTGGCATTTGATGCAGCGCGCCCGCGCCGTCGAAGCCAGCGCTTTCGTGCTCAGTGCGGCGCAAGTCGGTCGGCATGAAGATGGCCGCGAAACCTACGGGCATTCGCTGGCCGTCGATCCCTGGGGCGAGATACTCCTCGATCTGGGGGGCGAAACAGCGGGCCTGGGCTTCGTCGAGATCGATCCCGCGCGCATCGCCGAAGTACGTGCGCAGCTGCCCAGTCTTGCCAACCGCCGCGATATCGCCAAATAGCCGCCGATGCCCATCGTCTTTGATCTCGAATGCCGTTCCGCGCAGCACCGTTTCGAGGGCTGGTTCAAGTCCTCGGACGACTACGCCCGTCAATTGGAGCGCGGCCTGGTTGCTTGCCCCCATTGCGGTTCGGCGGATGTCTGCAAGGCGGTGCAGGCACCGCGCCTCGGGCTCAAAGGCAATCAACGCGCGGAACCGGCGAGGGCGGGAACGCCCGTTCTTGCGGTTCGGCGTGCCGAGGATGCTCCTGCCGCTCCGGTCGAGCTTCCGCCACAGGCGGTGGAGGTGCTCCAGAAGCTTGCCGTCATGCAGGCGGAGGCGTTGAAATCCAGCCGCTTCGTTGGTGACAGCTTCGTGGATGACGCAAGGGCGATGCATTACGGAGAGCGGGACAGCGAATCCATCCACGGCCGCGCGAGCGTCCAGCAGGCCAAGGAACTTATCGAGGAAGGCATCGCCGTCGCGGCACTGCCGTTTCCGGTGCTTCCGCCCGAACAGGCCAATTGAACGGTCCCATCGAAGGCCTCATCGAACACGTTGCCAAGCCCGGCGCGCCAAGCTAGGAGGCGCTTCGAGTGCGCCCGTAGCTCAGCCGGATAGAGCACCAGATTCCTAATCTGGGGGCCATGGGTTCGAATCCCGTCGGGCGCACCACTTTCCCTGATCTTATATCGTTCGCAAATCTGGGCCCGTTATCGGCACGGATTCCGGGCAAAAGAATGCCCGCGATTTCGCGGGCATTCCTGGTTCGCATTTCGGCCGAATAGGCTCAGGCGAATTTTTCCTTGAGATCGTAGAGAGCGATGGCGGCCTTGGCCGCTTCGCCGCCCTTGTCCTTCTGCGCGGGTTCTGCGCGGACGAGGGCCTGCTCCTCGTTCTCGACCGTCAGGATGCCGTTGCCGATGGGGATGCCATCCATGGTCAGGGCCATGATCCCGCGCGCCGATTCGCCGGCGACGATCTCGAAATGATAGGTCTCGCCGCGAATGACCACACCGATAGCCACGTAGCCGTCGTAGTCGCCCGTGGCATCGGCCAGCGAGATCGCAGCCGGGATCTCCAGCGCGCCGGGCACAGTGATGACGTCTGCCTGGTGGCCGGCGGCCTTCAGCGCGGCCTTGGCGCCGGCGATCAGCTTGTCATTGAGATGGTCGTAAAAGCGGGCTTCGACGATGAGAAAACGGGCCATGTCAGTTCGCTCCTTCGGGGGCGGTGATGGGGCGTTCGCCGGCAATGTTGAGGCCATAGCCTTCCAGCGCGACGAGCGAATGATGCGTATTGGTGAGCAGGATCATGTCGTGGATGCCGAGTTCGGCCAGAATCTGGGCTCCCACGCCGTAATCGCGCAGTTCTTCGATGTCCGGCATTTCACCTGCGCGGATCTGCTGCTTGATATCCATGACGCGCGACATCAGCTGGTTGATCTGGCGATTGATCACCACGATCACGCCCGCGCCTTCCTCGGCGATCATTTCCATCGAGCGGTGGAGAAGCTCGCCCCGCTCGGTCGACTCTTCGCCGAAGACGTCGGTGAACATCGACAGGGTATGCATGCGCACCAGCGTGGGCTTGGCGGGATCGATCCGTCCCTTTATCAGGGCCATCGTCTCTTCGCCGGTTGCCTTGTTGAAGTAGCTGCGCGCCAGCCAATGGCCGCCGAAGCGGCTCTGGAAGGTGATCTCGTTCTTCTTCTCGACCATGCGGTCATGGCGGCGGCGATAGGCGATCAGGTCGCGGATCGTGCCGATCTTGAGATCGTGGATGCGTGCGAAGGCGATCAGGTCGTCCATGCGCGCCATCGTGCCGTCGTCCTTCATGATCTCGCAGATCACGCCGGAGGGATTGAGGCCGGCAAGGCGAGAAATGTCGACGGCCGCTTCGGTGTGGCCCGTGCGCACCAGCACGCCGCCGTCGCGTGCGCGCAGCGGGAACACGTGGCCGGGAGTGACGATGTCGGCCTTGGTCTTCGTGCCGTCGATGGCGACCGAGATTGTGCGCGCGCGGTCGGCGGCGGAAATGCCGGTGGTAACGCCTTCGCGGGCCTCGATCGAGATCGTGAAGGCAGTCTCGTGACGCGTGCCGTTGTGCTGGCTCATCAGGTCGAGCCCGAGTTCCTGGACCCGCTGGTTGGTCAGTGTCAGGCAGATCAGCCCGCGGCCGTGCGTGGCCATGAAATTGATGGCTTGCGGCGTGGCCATCTGCGCAGGAATCACGAGATCGCCCTCGTTCTCGCGATCCTCGTCATCGACGAGAATGAACATGCGGCCGTTGCGGGCTTCGTCGATGATTTCCTCGATGGGGACGAGCACCGGGCGGTCATCGTTCGACAGGAGGAAGCGTTCGAGCTTCGTCAGCGTCTCGGCCGTGGGGTTCCAATCGAGTTCGGTGCAGTCGCGAAGCGTGTTGGCGTGAAGCCCGGCTGCGCGGGCGAGGCCTGCCTTGCTCATGCCGCCTTCGTTAACGAGCCTGCGGACCTGTTCGATCACATTGCCAGCCATAGCGATAAATCCATTCTCACATTTCGATGTGATCGCCATATGCTCCGATCACATCGAAATTCAAGAGCCTTTGAAGGCCGGCTTGCGCTTTTCCAGGAAGGCATCGACCGCTTCGGCATGATCCTCGGTGGCATGAGCGGCGGACTGCATCGCGGCAGCCATCTCCAGCAGGGTGGCAAGGTCGCTGCGCCGGCCTTCCCACAAGAGCCGCTTCGTCATGCGGACCGCGTGCGAGGGATTGGCGGCGATCCGGCGGGCGAGGGCGCGGGCTTCGGGCATAAGCTGATCATCAGCGACCACCTTGGATACCAGCCCGCAGGCCAGTGCCTCGGTAGCGTCGATCATGTCGCCGGTAAGCGCCATTTCCGCCGCTTTCGACCAGCCGACCACGCGTGGAAGCAGCCAGGAGCCGCCATCACCTGCGATCAGGCCGATCTTCACGAAGCTTTCGGCAAACCGCGCACTTTCGCCCGCGATGCGCAAGTCGCACATGCAGGTAAGGTCACAGCCGGCGCCCACCGCGGCGCCGTTCACCGCTGCGATCACTGGAACTTCGAGGGCCGCGAAGGCCAGCGGCAGGCGCTGAATGCCGCGTTTGTAGTTGAGCCGCGTGCGCACCGGCATGCCGCCGTTGACGTTGCCGCCCGGCTTCATCTCGTTGATGTTCCCGCCGGAGGAGAAGCCCTTTCCGGCGCCGGTCAGGATCGCCACATGCGCTGCGGGATCTTCCTCAAGCCGGGCGAGTGCGTCCAGCAAGGCATCGATCACCGCAGGGTCGGAAATCGGATTGCGCATTTCCGGACGGTTGAGGGTGAGCGTGACGATGCCGTCCCCGTCGATCTCGTACAGTACTGCGTCATCCATGGGTGCTCTCCTTTACCGTCGTTGCCCGTCTCTTAGCAGGTTGACGCATAGGGAAAAGGGCCGGGCGGCAATGCCGTCCGACCCTTCCTCCGATTGCCTGTGAGAGATGCCGCGTCAGGCGGGCTGCTTGCTCATCATTCGCGAGATATCGACCTGCCCGGTCGCCAGCCCGCCCATGAAACCGCCATCGACCGGCATGACGATGCCGTTCACAACGCCTGCAAGCCGGGAGTTGATCAGCACCAGCGGACCGGCCTGTTCCTCGGCCGTGGTGTAGCGACCGAGAGGTTCGGCTGCCGCATCGACCACGTCCTTGCCCGAGGTGGCATGGAAAGTGGCCATCATCGGCGTCTGGGTGGGAGAGGGCAGGGAGCAATTGATGCGAATGCCCTTCTTGATGAGCTGCGCGCCCATGAATTGGGTCCAGACGATCACGGCTTCCTTCGAAAACGCATAGCCTTCGGCAACCTGATCCGGATTGGCTTCGCACCAGGCAAGGCCGGCCTCGAAGCCCTGCGTCGCCAGGAGCTGCATGTGAACCGGGATGCGGCGGCTCCAGCCGAGGCCACCGGTCGATGCGATCGAGACGATGGCCGCGCCTTCGCCCATCAACGGAACGACCGTATCGGTGAGATGACGGGTTCCCAGGAAATTCACTTTCATGACGTCGATGGGGGGGAAGCCGCCGCCTCCGGGCAGGCCCGCGCAGTTGAACAGGGCATCCACCTTGCCGCCCACTTTCGCCACGGCGCTTTCGATCGTGGCGGGATCGCGCAAGTCGATCTGCGTGAAGGAGGCCATCGGCACGGCGCTTTCCCTGAAGTCGAAGCCATGCACTTCGGCGCCAAGATCGACGAGCAATCGTGCCGTCGCCTCGCCCATGCCCGAATAGCAGCCGCTGACGATAACGCGCTTGCCTCTGTATCCCAGAATATCGCTCATCTTCCTGCTTCCTCTCCTGCGGGCGATGGGTTGCGGAGCGCGCCCAGGCGGGCAGGATCCGCTGGCCGGTCGCAAGCACCGGCCTCGCGCTTGTTTCGACGAGTAGCTAGTCCCAGAGCGCCCCCGTCTTCAACCGTCTCAAAGGCTGATCGCCGCTGCGATGCGGGCTGCTTGCCAATCGAAAGCGAACGCCCGAAAAGGCGGGATGAAAAGCGACAGGCCGGAAGGCGAGAAGGCCAGCGAGCCCCCGCGCATCGATCCCGAAATTCTGGCGGATGTGCTTGGGCAGGTGCGCGTGGCGCTTGCCCGGCATCGACGCAGGCCCGTCGTCATCGGTATCTGCGGCGCGCAAGGGTCGGGAAAGTCGACCTTGGCAGCCGCGCTGGCGGAGACCCTGTCACGCGAGGGCTTGCGCGCGGCAACGCTTTCGCTTGACGATATCTATCTCACTCGGGACGAGAGGATGGCGCTGGCACGGGATGTCCATCCGTTGCTGGCCACGCGCGGCGTGCCGGGAACGCATGATATCTCACTGGGGCTGGAGGTTCTCGACGATCTGGAAAGCGGCCTGCCGGTCGCTCTTCCGCGTTTCGACAAGGCCCGCGACGAGCGCGTCGCCGAGCGGGACTGGCCGATCGTCGATCCGGGGTGCGAGGTCGTGCTGCTGGAGGGCTGGTGCCTCGGCGCATTGCCGCAGCCGCCCGGCGATCTCGTGCGGCCGGTGAATGCCCTGGAGGCAGAAGCGGACCCGGACGCTCGCTGGCGAAGTTTCGTCAATGACGCGCTCGGCGATACCTATCAGCGCCTGTTTGCCCGGATAGACCGGCTCGTCCTTCTTGCTGCGCCCGGTTTCGAGGTGGTGCAGGGGTGGAGGGCTGAGCAGGAGCGCGGTCTTGCGCTGGGCGATGAAGGTGCGCGGCGGATGGACGACCATGAAATCGCCCGCTTCATCGCTCACTACGAACGGCTGACGCGCTGGATCCTGAAGGAAATGCCGGTGCGCGCCGATCTGGTCGTCAGGCTGGATGACCGACGGCGACCGCTGCAATCCACGTCCTAGTCCGCCTGACGACGGACCTGTTCCGCGCGGCGGCGCTTGTGGCGTTCGAGTTCGGAAGCCGAAGGAACGCGATTGTCGATAAGGTCGGCGAGAACCGCGCCGCGTTCGCCGGCGGGCAAGGTCGGGCCGATCGTGGTGTCGCAGAAGGTCTGGCGCTCGATCTCGGCATTGACAAGCGCGCCCAGAAGCACGCCGTAAGCGGAAAGGTAGAGCCACATAAGGAACACGACGATCGCGGAGAGCGAGCCGTACGTGGCGTTGTAGTCGCTGATATAGGCGACGTAGAGCGAGAACCCGAACGAGACCGCGATCCAGAGTAGGGTCGCTAGCAGGGAACCCGGTGCGAGCCAGCGCCATTTGGCCGGGCTGCGATCGGGACCATAGCGCATGATCAGCGCGAAGCCGGCGCTGCCGAGCGCCACTGCGGCCACCCAGGTCAGCCATTTAAACAGTATCGCGGTGGCATCTCCCAGGAACACGCTGGTCTGGGTCTGAAGCCAGGCGAAGACGCCGCCGGAAAGCACCCCGGTAAGGGCGATGAACACGGCAGACACGGTCAGCCCCACCGCACGCAGCGTGAGCGAGACGGTGCCGCGTGTCTCGCGTTCCTCGTTGATGATGTTGAGGGCGCTCATCATTCCGTTCGCTGCGCGCATCCCGCCGAAAATGGCGAAGAACAGGGCTATGAGAAGCGCGAAGCCGGTAACGCCGCGACTGGTCGTGACGATCTGGACAAGCTGCTGCTCCAGCATGCGGGCGACTTCCGGCGGGACGACCTCGACAATGCTCTGCATCTGCGAATGCACGCTGTCGACGTTGCCGAACAGGCCGTAGATCATCACCGTTGCGCCGATAAGAGGCGTCAGCGCGAGGAAGCAATAAAATGCCAGGCCCGCCGAGAGCAGCCCAAGTTCATGGAAGCCGCTCATGACATAGACGCGCTTCAGGATCTTCCACCAGGCACGGCCAGGAATTTGCCAAGGCGCATTCGCATCCGTTCCCGGCTGTTTCGGCACGGACTGTGTCGACATCTCCACCTTGGCGGTTGACGTCGCGGTTCCTTCGTCAGATTTCATCTCTTACCCACTTGCGGCAGGGAACTTTCGCTGTTGCAATGCGATAGGGTATTCCACGAGGGGGCCTGTTGCCCATTCTCGACAGGGGGTGTTACATCGCGCTGCTCATGCCTTGGCTAATCGATCAGAAGCCGGCTTGTTCCCTTTCGCTGCGCGACGGTGCGGGACTTGCCACTCTTTCCCTTCTTCTCGCGTTTTCTGCGGCGCCTGCATTGGCGCAGGACAGAAACGCAGGAGACGCTGTGTCGCAACCCGCAGGGTCTGCGCCTGCAAGCGCGCCCGTTGCCGTGCCTGACGACGATCAGGTGCAGGCCGGCAAGCTTGCGGTGCCGCCGCCGCCTGCCGATGTCGCGTTGCCGGACGTGAAACCGGTCATCCCGGACGACGAGTTCAACGACGCCATACCGAAGCTCGATTCGCAGGACGATCCCGAGCTCGACAAGCCGCTGGAATCGATCGAGGCGTTCGAGCGCCGCATGGCCAGCGAGCAGACCGATGCGAAGCCGCAGGAAGGTCAGGCGCCGCCCTTGGGCGATCCGGCGCTTGCGGATGGCGACTCGCAGGAACTAATCGGCGATGCGCCTGTCCGCGACGCGGAGCTGACGGCTCCGTTGCCGCCGATCGACCAGTTCGAGGTTACGCCTGTCCAGTTCGCGGAACAGGACAAGGCAGACACCAAGGACGTCGAGATCGCATACCAGACCCGGATCGACGGGTTGGACGGTGCCGACGGTGAAACGGCAACCGATCTGAGCGACGAATTCCGGGCCCATTCCGCCTTGAAGAAGGGTGATGGCAAGGCCGCCAACCTCGCGATGGTCAATGCCCGCCTGACCGAGGATGCAACCCTGATGCAGACGGTGCTGGCCTCGGAGGGCTGGTATTCGCCCATCGTGACCACCCGCGTCGAGAGGTCTGCCGAGAGCACCGAGGGCGCTCCGCTGGTGGCCGTGATCAAGGTGGCGCCGGGCAAGCGCTATTCGTTCTCGGACATCGTCGTGAAGGCCGATCCCACGGTTCCGACCGACCTTATCTCTCGCAACCTGGCGCTCAAGGTCGGTGAGCCGATCGTTGCGGAACGCGTGCAGGGGGCCGAAGCGCAAGTCGCCCTGGCCCTGCCGGAGAACGGCTATGCCTTCGCCAAGGTGGGTGACCGCGACATCCTGCTGGACGAGGACAGCGGCGAAGGCGTCTATACCCTGCCGATCGACGTAGGCCCGCGCGGCCGGTTCGGAGGCTTTACGACGGCCGGAGACCTGGCGTTCGATGCCGATCACATCGGCGTGCTCGCCCGCTTCAAGCGCGGCCAGCTCTACGACAGCCGCAAGGTGGACGATCTGCGCAAGGCGCTTGTCGCCACCAGCCTGTTCTCGACGGTCTCGGTCGAGCCGCGCAAGACCGGTGAAGCGGCGGCGGATGATACCGAGTACGTCACCCTTCATGTCCAGCAGGATGCCGGTCCGCCGCGCACGATTGCGGGATCGGTGGGCTATGCGACGGGCGAGGGCATGACGGCACAGGCTACGTGGACCCACCGCAACATGTTCCCGCCGGAAGGCGCGCTGATCGCAAGGGCGGTTGCGGGTACACGCCAGCAGGGTGCGGGCGTCACGTTCCGGCGCTCCAACGCGGGCAAGCGGGATCGCACTTTCGAAGTGGTCGCCGAGGCATTCCATAACGATTACGAGGCTTACAGCGCCTACACCGGGCGCATCGCCGCGCGCATAGCGCGGGATTCGACGCCGATCTGGCAAAAGAAATATACTTACGCTTTCGGCGTCGAAATGCTGGCCACCGCCGAAACCGATTACAACCGCGACACCGGCGACCGCGACCGCAAGCTCTATTACGTAGCCGGCGTCAACGGCCAGATCGGGCTCGACCAGAGCGACAGCCTGCTCGATCCCACCAAGGGCTACCGCGTTACCGCACTGGTCCAGCCGGAAGCGACGGTACGCAACGGCTTCGACCCCTACGTCCGCGCGCGAGTGGATGCATCGGCCTATTATCCGGTGACGGACAGCCTGGTTCTTGCCGGGCGCGTGCGATTCGGCACGATCCAGGGAGCCGGGCTGTTCGACATCGCGCCTTCGCGCAGGCTCTACGCCGGCGGCGGCGGTTCGGTGCGCGGCTATGCCTATCAGGCGCTTGGCGAACAGGCGCCAGACGGCACGGCCGTCGGCGGACGCAGCCTGAACGAAGGGTCGTTCGAGGCGCGCTATCGCTTCGGGAACTACGGCGTCGTCGCCTTCGTGGACGCCGGCCAAGCCTATCGTGAGACCATGCCGCAGTTCAACAACTTGCGGTATGGCGTCGGTATCGGCGGTCGCTTCTACACGAACTTCGGTCCGGTCCGTCTCGACATTGCGACGCCGATCAATCGCCAGCCCGGCGAGTCCCGCTTCAATCTCTACGTTTCGATCGGACAGGCTTTCTGATGTCGGATGATGACACCCTGAATCCGGCCCCCAATTCCGAGAATGGTGCCCCTGAGAACGGCTCTGAGGATGCTGCGTCCAAGCCCTCGCTATGGCGCCGCGTGCGGATTCGCCTGCTCAAGACCGTGGTGGGTCTGGTGCTGGGCGTCGTCGTGCTGGTGGCGGCCGTCATCTTCGGCATCGACACCGGTCCGGGCCATCGCTTCGTGGCCGAGCAGATCGCCGGGCTTCAGTTCGAGAACGGAATGCGCATCAAGGTGGGCCGCATCGAAGGCTCGCTTTACAGAAAAATGACGCTTCGCAACCTGTCGGTGAGCGATCCCCAAGGCGAGTTCCTGTTCTCTCCCGAAATCGACGTGGACTGGCGGCCTTTCGCTTATCTGAGCAATCACGTCGACGTGCGCAGCGCTACCGCCCAGCGGATGATCCTGCGCCGGGTGCCCAAGTTCAAACCGACCCCGCCCAGCGACGCGCCGCTTCTGCCGGATATCGACATCGACGTGGGCCGGTTGAAGATCGACCGCTTCATCGCCGAACCGCCGGTTTCCGGCAATCGACGCATCGTCACGATCGACGGAAAGGCCCATATTTCGGACGGTCGCGCGCAAGTATCGGCAAAGGGCGGTACGATCGCCATCGAGGGCAAGGAGGGCGGAGACCGCTTCGATCTGCTGCTCGATGCAGTGCCAGCGAAGAACCGTCTTGCCATCGACGTCGATCTCGATGCGCCGACCGGCGGCGTCATCGCCGCCCTGGGCGGCTTCAAGCAGCCGCTTCGGATCAAGCTGGGCGGCAAGGGCGACTGGAAGGCCTGGAACGGCCAGTTGGACGCTCGCCTGGGCGAAGAGGATCTCGCCGATCTCGGGCTCGCGGCTCGCAACGGCACCTTTACCGTAAAGGGCCCAACCCGGATCGCCCGCCTCGTGACCGGGCCGACCGCCAGCCTGCTGGGGCCGATCACCAATCTCGATATCACGGCTGCGCTCGACCAGCGCCGTGCCACGGTGACCGGCCGCGTCTGGAGCGATGCCTTCACCCTGACGCCGAACGGTGTCGTCGATCTTTCGACCAACAGTTTCGATGACCTGAAGCTGGATTTCGCGCTGCTGAAACCGGCCGCCATCGCTCCGAACCTGAGCGGGGCGGGCCTTACCGCAGCGCTCGCGCTTGATGGCGCCTTCACCACGCCGAAGGTTGCCTATCGGATCAACGCAGCCCGCGTGGTGATGAACGACATGGGGCTCGAACGCCTGACCGCAAGCGGCGCGGCGCGGGTCGATGCGGACAGGATCCTGATTCCGGTGTCCGCGCGCGTGCAGCGGATCACCGGCCTCGACACGGTAGCAGGCGGAAGCCTGGCGAATGTCAGGCTGGACGGCGATCTCGCGATCGACGGCACCCGCGTCCTGTCCGACAACATGCGCCTGCGGTCCGACCGCATCGACGCCGGCCTGATCCTCGTGGCCGATCTGGCCAAGGGTTTCTATACGGGCGCGATCGACGGGAAGATCGACAACTACCGGCTCGACAGCGTCGGCATCTTCAACATCCGCACCAATATGGACCTCAAGAGCGAAGGCGGCGGCTTCGCATTGGACGGCACCGTCCGAGCGCGCTCGACCAAGCTGCTCAACGAGAGTCTCCAGACCTATCTCGGCGGCAATTTCGCCGCTTCGTCGCGCGTCCATTACGGGCCCGACGGCGTCGTTCGCCTCTCCTCCATCCAGCTCAACGCACCGGAATTGAAAGTCAGTGGCGGGCAGGGGAGCTGGTCGCCCAATGGACGCATTTCGCTCGCTGCGCGCGGGAGTTCCAGTCGCTACGGCGCCATCGGCGTTCGGGTGACAGGGACGATCGCCAATCCCGACGCGCATGTCACGGCTGAACGGCCGGGGCTGGGCATCGGCCTGGCAAACCTCGACGCACGGATAACCGGCGCGCGCGGCGGCTATCGCTTCGATCTTACCGGCGATACCGACTACGGCCCCCTGAAGGCGGATGTATCGCTGGGCCTGGGCTCGCAGATGACGGTGGACATCAACAGCGCCAACCTGGCGGGCGTCGATTTCGCCGGACGCATGGTTCAGACCAAGGCCGGGCCGTTCGCCGGGCAACTGACCGCCAACGGCAATGGCATCGGCGGAGCGCTCAAGCTCGATGCCGAAGGCAAGTATCAGGCCGTGGATTTCAACTTGCGTGCCAAGGACGCCGTGTTCCCCGGCGCTGCGAAGCTCGCCATCGGATCTGCGATCATCGACGGCCGCGCCGTGCTTTACGACAAGCCCAGCGTCGTCGCGGACGCGCAGCTGGCGGGAACCTCCTTCGGGGCGCTGGATATCGCGGCGGCCCGCGTGCTCGTCGATTATCGCGACGGACGCGGCAAGGCCAAGGGCCTGATCGAAGGTGTCAGCGGCGTTCCGTTCCGTGTCGGCCTGAATGCCGACCTTACGCCGGAAATCTGGCGGGTCGCGCTGGAGGGCCGCGTGCGCGGACTTGCGCTCAAGACCCAGTCCCCGGCTCGCATCGTTCCCAAGGATGGCGGCTACGAACTCTTGCCGACCACGATCGCTTTCGGATCGGGGACGGCCAAGGTCGCCGGAACCTATGGTGAGGGCATGAAGATCCAGAGCCGGCTCGAGAACGTCGACGTGGCTCTCGTCAATGCTTTCGTTCCCGGTTACGGCCTCGGTGGCAAGGCCAGCGGCAGCTTCGACTTCGAGCAGGCAAGCGCCACCGCTTTCCCGCGCGCCGATGCCCGCATGAGCCTGGTGAACTTCACCCGCACGAGTTCCAGCACGGTCAGCCAGCCGGTGGACATCAACTTCGTCGGCAAGCTGCTTCCCGACGGCGGCGAGGCACGTGCGGTGTTCCGCAAGCAGGGCAGTGTGATCGGCCGTCTGGTCGCCAGTCTGCGGCCCCTGCCTCCGGGTGAGGGCGCATGGACCACGCGCCTACTGCAAGCGCCGCTGGGTGGCGGCATCCGCTACAACGGCCCGGCAGACACGCTGTTCTCCTTCGCCGGGCAGCCGGGCCAGACGCTCACCGGATCGGTGGGAATGGCCGCCGATTTCTCGTGCCGCGTATCTGATCCGTGCATCACCGGGTTGGTTAAGGGCAAGGATCTGACCTACGAATATCAGGCCTATGGCACCCGGCTCACCAACATGACGCTGGACGGCAAGTTCAGCGGAAACTCCTTCGAGCTGACCTCGCTCAATGCCAATGCCGGCAGCGGGACCGTGAGCGCGAATGGACGGCTGAGCCTCGCCGCCGATGCCGGTTATCCGATGAATCTCAACGTTAAGCTGGACAATGCCCGCTTGGCGCGCAGCAATTCGCTGTCCGCAAGCGCGACCGGTTCGCTCAGTCTGGTCAAGAATGCCGGGGAATCGGCCCTCCTGTCAGGCGAACTGCGCCTGCCGGAGACCCGATACGAGATCGTGCGTCAGGGCGCGGTGGATGTGCCGCATCTGACCGGGGTGCGTTTCAAGCCGCGCTCGGGCCCGACCCGCGTGACGGGTGACGAACCGGCACCGCAGATCACCAGCGCCTTCTCTTCGGTCAGACTGGACCTTCGCCTCAGGGCCCCCGAAAAGCTCTATGTCTCCGGCATGGGCCTGGAGTCCGAATGGAGTGCCGATTTCCGCCTCAGCGGGACCAGTTCGGCGCCGAGCATGGCGGGCGAGGTGAAGCTGGTGCGCGGCACGCTTGGCTTTGCCGGGAAGTCCTTCGAACTTTCCGATGGCCTGATCTCGTTCAACGGGGGGCAGACGATCGACCCGACTGTGGCGATCACCGCCACGGAATCGATCGAGGACGTCGAAGTCACCGTCGCCGTCAGCGGCCGTGCCTTCAATCCGCAGATCGAGTTCAAGTCGGTGCCGAGCCTGCCGCAGGACGAAGTGCTCTCGCGTATTCTGTTCGGCAGTTCGATCGAGAACCTTTCCGCGATCCAGGCCGTCCAACTGGCGACATCGCTCAACTCGCTGCGCGCGACGGGCGGCGGGATCAATCCGCTCGGCAAGCTGCGCTCGGCAGCGGGGATCGATCGCCTGCGCATCCTCAGCCCCGACGAGGCCAGCGGACGGGGCACCGCACTCGCGGCAGGCCAGTACCTGACCGACGACATCTACGTCGAGCTGATCACCGACGCGCGTGGCTTCACCGCCACCCAGCTGGAAGTGAGCGTGACCAGGTGGCTATCGGTGCTCAGCCAAGCCGGTGGCTCGGGCGTCAACAGCCTCAACGTTCGGATCAAGAAGGACTATTGATGCGGCGCATTCTCATCGTGACGGGATGCGTCGCATCGCTTGCCGCCTGTCACAAGGAGCCGACCTTCGACGAGCGGTATGACACGGCGCGCGAAACCATCGGTCAGCGGGCCAAGGAGATAGACGCACAGATCTCAGGCACGCCGCCCGCAGAGGCGGACGGGAAGGGTGCGCGCTGACATGCTTCTGCAAGGCAACCTTGGGTTTACTTCTCGTCGCTAGGAGATCGACTCCGAGGATGACTTCGGGGCGATCACGAGGAGCCAAGATGCAGGTACGGGACGATTGCGGCAGACTATCCCCGCGTCACGTCGTGCTGCTTCGCGCGCGCTGCCGCAAGTCGAGCTGGCACGTCATCGGGGTGGAGCTTTCCGACATATCGGAGGGCGGCTGTTGCATCGTCGGCATTTCCGAGGAATTCGCGGCCAACCAGAGGGTGTCGCTGCGCCTCGCCAATCTCAAGGCGGTGGAGGCGGAAGTGCGTTGGAGCCAGGGTGACCGTGCCGGTCTGGCGTTCCTCGCGCCGCTTTCCAGGCCGCAGATAGAGCAACTCGCGCAGCTTTACGGGATCCCCGACAAGCGCCAGTTCGAACGCCCGGCCCTTGGCGCGGAGTCCTGACGCTGCTGTTACGGCCTGATCGATAGCCGACAGGGCCGCAGCCAGATGCAAGACAGTCAGTCAAAATTTGGCAGTCACAATTTGGAAGGGTGGTGGACGCACTTGGGCTCGAACCAAGGACCCGCTGATTAAGAGTCAGCTGCTCTACCAACTGAGCTATGCGTCCATACGCGTTGCAGCGTAAGGGCGGAAATGGTGGACGCACTTGGGCTCGAACCAAGGACCCGCTGATTAAGAGTCAGCTGCTCTACCAACTGAGCTATGCGTCCACGCGTTTCCGCGTAAGGACAGGAATGGTGGACGCACTTGGGCTCGAACCAAGGACCCGCTGATTAAGAGTCAGCTGCTCTACCAACTGAGCTATGCGTCCACACTGCCCTGACCTGGGCTGCCGTTTCTGGAAAGTCTTGGTGGACCTCCCCGGCGGCGGAGAGGCTCCTATAGCGGCTGTTTTCAGGATGGGAAGAGAAAATTTCGATAATTTTACAAGATCGATCCGGGGCGGCGATTCCAGCGGTTTACGGCCATGAGCGTGCCCAGGCAGATCATGTTCGTGAGCATCGAGGTGCCCCCGTGGCTCATGAACGGCAGGGGGATGCCCACAACCGGCGCCAGGCCCATGACCATCATCAGGTTGATGGCGACGTAGAAGAAGATCGTCGCGCTCATGCCGGCCGCAAGCAGGCTGGAGAAGCGATCAGGCGCCCTGCGGGCCACGCGCAGGCCCCAGGACAGGACCACGAAGAACACGAAAAGCACGAACAGCCCGCCGAGCATGCCCCATTCCTCGGCCATGGTCGCGAACACGAAGTCCGTATGCGATTCGGGCAGGTACTGGAGGTGGCTCTGCGATCCGTTGCCGAACCCTTTGCCGAAGAAGCCGCCGGATCCGATGGCGATCTTCGACTGGGTGATGTGATATCCGGTGCCGAGCGGATCGCTTTCCGGATCGAGGAACACCAGAACACGGTTGCGCTGGTAATCGTGCAGCAGGGTGAAGAAGGCGATCGGAGCCGCTATTGCGGCGGTGAGCCCCGCGCCGATGAACCATGACAGCGGCAGGCCTGCCAGAAACATGGTCACTCCGCCGCCGAAGCAGATCGCAAGGGCCGTGCCGAGATCGGGCTGGATCATCACGAACAGCGCCGGAATGCCGATCAGCACGCCAGCGGGGACCAGGCCGCGCCAGCTCGCCGTCATCGCATGCGGCAGCGTTTCATAGAACCGGGCGAGCACCAGGACGATGGCGGGTTTCATCAGCTCTGACGGTTGCAGTGTCATGAAACCTAGGTTGAGCCAGCGCTGGCTGCCCCCGCCCACCGCGCCGATGGCCTCGACGAGAACCAGCAGGACGACGATGGCCCCGTAGGCCGGGTAGGCCCACATGCGGAAGAAATCGCGGCTGAACCGGGAGATGACGATCGCCATGCCCAGGAAGATCAGGAACCGCATGACGTGGCTCAGTGCGTAAGGCTGAAGACTGCCTCCCGCCGCCGAATAGAGCACCGCCGCGCCGAGGCACACCAGGCCCATGAGCGGTATCAGCATATGCCATGGCTGGCGGGCGATGGCGTCGGGCACGATAGATCGGCTGATCATTGCGGGTTCCCTCCAGTGCTGCCGCCAGTGTTGGCGCCAGTGCCGCCTGTTGCCGGGGAAGGGGGCGTGGCAGGAGACGTGGACGTCGCGGCGGGCGCCTGGTTGGGCGTCGGGGCCGACGTGTCCGGTTCGGGAGCGGGCGAAGCGGCATCGCGAACGATGGGCTGGGCCGGATCCTGGGGACCATCGGCGCCTTGAAGCTTGCGGTTTTCCTCTTCAGCCGAAACTGCCGGAGCCCCCACGCCATATTGGGCCGAATAGGTGCGGTAGCGGGCTTCGAGACGCTCCTTGGGCGTGCCGCCCCATTTCTTTTCGAGTTCCGCCAGGACGTCCATGCCCTTCTGCTTGTCGAAGACGTAAGTCAGCACGTCGCGCGCAATGGGGTAGGCCGCGCCGGACCCGCCGCCATGTTCCACGACGACGGAACAGGCAAAGCGCGGGTTGTCGAACGGAGCGAAGCAGATGAAGTGGCCGTGGTCGCGATGCTTCCACAAGCCGCCCTTGCCGCTGCCGACATTGAGGCCGACGACCTGAGCCGTGCCGGTCTTGCCGGCGAGCTTGATGTCGGGGAAGGGCAGCCTTGAATGCGGCGCGGAGCCGGGGCCGTTGGCGACATCGGACATAGCCTGGCGTACATAGGCCAGGTGCTCGGCCGATATGCCGAGCGAGGGCGCCTCTTCATGCTCGTGCCCGTGAACCAGGCGCGGCATGATCGCACGACCGCTGGCAATGCGCGACGCCTGGATCGCCTGTTGCAGCGGGTTCACCAGGAAGTAGCCCTGGCCGATGGTGGCATTGACGGTATCGAAGGTTTGCCACTCCTTCCCGTACTTCTTCAGCTTCCACGCGGGATTGGGCACCGTACCATAGGACTGGCCGGACACCGGCAGCGGGAAGTCCTTGCCTAGGCCCAATCGCCCCGCCATCGCGGCGATGGGGTCCATGCCGATGCGCTGGGCGAAGTGATAGAAATAAACGTCGCAGCTCTGGTAGATGCCCTTGGCCATGTTGACCGAGCCGTGGCCGCGCCGGTTCCAGCAGTGGAACACGCGGTTGCCCACGCGCAGGCCGCCGCCGCAGAACACCGATTCGTTCGGGTCGAGCCCGGCTTCCATGAAGGAGAGCGCGACCATCGGCTTGACCGTCGAGCCCGGCGGATAGAGCCCGCGCAGCACTTTGTTGCGCAGCGGCACATGGTCGTCGTCCGACAGCATCTTCCATTCGAGGCGGCCGATACCGTCCGAGAAGCTGTTGGGATCGAAGCTGGGCATGGAGCACATCGCCAGGATGTCTCCGGTCTGGCAATCCATGACCACAACCGCGGCCGATTCGGGGCCGATGCGGCGGGACGCGTATTCCTGTATCCCCGCATCGATGGTAAGTTTCAGCGTCTGGCCGGGCACGTCCTCGCGAGTGTCGAGATCGCGCACGATCCGTCCGGATGCGGTCACTTCCACCCGGCGCGCGCCCGGTTTGCCACGCAGATCCTTTTCGTAGAACTTTTCGAGCGCGTCCTTGCCGACCTTGTAGCCCGGCGTGATCAGGACCGGATCGCGATCCTTTTCATACTCTTCCGCCGAGGCGGGGCCGACGTAGCCGATCAGGTGGCCCACCGAGGGGCCAAGCGGATAGAACCGGGAAAAGCCGCGCTGGGTGACGACGCCGGGCAAATCCGGCAGGCGCACGCTGACGGCGGCGAAAGTATCCCAGTCCAGGCCGCTCGCCACTTCCACGGGGGCGAAGCGGCGCGCGCGCTCCAGCTTGTCCTCGAGGTCCTGCATGGCGATCGGCGTCAGGTTCAGCAGCTTGCCGAGGGTTTGTATCGTATGCGGCGCATCCTGCACGCGCTCGGGGATGAGATCGACGCGGAAGTCGGCACGGTTCGATGCCAGCGGCGTACCGTTGCGATCCATGATCCAGCCGCGACGCGGCGGAATCAGCGACAGATTGACGCGGTTGCTCTCGGCCTGAAGCTCATACTTCGCGTTCTGGGCGATGGAGAGGTAACCCAGGCGCGCGGCCAGCAGCACGCCGACGCCGCCCTGGATCGATCCAACCACGATGCTGCGCCTGTCGAAGCTGTTTCGAAGCGTGCCCGCGCTGACATGTCGTTGCGGGAAGAATCGCTTGAAGCTGATCTTCATCGCAGGAGCACGATCGGCGCGAGGCGAATCCGATCGAAGAGGGCGACAACTCTACCGACAAGCGGGTATGAAAGCACGGAAATGACGACCTGTGGCACGATTACACGAAGAGGAGAGGCGGCGCCCGCTATGTTCGCCAAGGCGAGGCAGACGACTATATAGGCCACGATCAGGCCCATTGCCATGAGCCATTCGGTGACGAAATTTCGCCAGGGCAGGCGCAGTTCCACGATCTCCAGCACGATGGCCGTCACCGACCAGAGAAGCACGGCACAACCGAAGGGCTGGCCCGAGAACAGGTCGTCGAACACGCCGAGCGGCAGTCCGGCCCAGATCGGCAGGAGACCGGGCCGCAACTGGCGCCAGCCGAGATAGACGAGAAATCCGATCGGCGGCATCACCGGCGCCGAGGCGATCAGAAACCAGCCCGGAACGACCGAGCCAAGCATGATCGTCAACCATGGAAAGCCCCGGGCGAGCATTCGCGAGGGGGCGTGGTTGATGCGCTGCCGGGAAGAGGAGCGGGAGGCGCCGCGCTGGAACATCAGCGTTTCTTGACCGTGGTATCGGCGGCAGGTGGCGGTGGCGGCGGGGGTGCCCAGCTCTTTTCGACCATCACGTAGTCAGTATCCGAGGGATTGCTGAGCACCCGGGCCACGGCACCGTCGCGAATCAGTTCCGTGACGATCGCCATCGGGGTTCCCGGCCGATAGAGTCCGCCGGAACCGGACGTGACCAGCACGTCGCCTTTCCTGAGCGGATTGATGCCCAGGTTGATCAGCCGGATGCGCAGGGTGCCGTCACCGTTACCCTGCGCGAAAGCGGGCACGCCGTCGGTTGCCCGGCGCACGGGGACAAGGCTTTCGCTGTCGGTAACCAGCAGCACGCGTGCGCTGGACGAGCCGACCTCCAGAACGCGGCCGACCAGGCCCATTTGCGAACGTACCGGCATGCCGGGCGCGACATTGCGGTCGCGGCCGGCGCCGAGCGTGGCATAGCGGCGCGAACTGGCGCTGCTGGAGGCGGTAAGGCGCGCATAGGCGACTGCTCCGCCGTCCTGCTGCGAAAGACCCATGAGATCCTTCAGCCGCTTGTTCTCGGCCATGGCGGCGCGCGCTTCCACCAGCCGGACCTTGGCTTCGGCCAGCTCGCGCGAGATGCGCGCATGTTCGCTTCCGGAATGGAAGAAGCCGGAAATGTCGGCCCAGGCATCGCGTCCGAGATCGCGCCCACCGGCAGAGGCCTGCGCGGCCGGTTCGGTCGCGTCGTCAGCCAGCGTTCGCAGGGTGGAAAAGAATGCGGGATTGACCAGTGAGATCACGACGAGCGCCAACCCGACCGCTGCGCCGAAAACGCCTGCGGTGTAGCTGAGGAACGTGGTGTATTGCGCTCGACGCGAGTAGCTGGAGCGCCTGTTTGCGGGCGGCGCCATGCGCCATGCACTCCTTCGTAGGTGCGGACGAGAGGTTGACCTGCCGCACGATCGTCAACAGCCGGCGATATCCTCGCCGCGAATCAGTCGGAGCGGCCGCGCGGTGCGCACAGGCCGCTCCGTGAATGTCAGGCGGACATCAACACGCCGCGATAGACCGGGTCTTCCATGGCGCGGCCGGTGCCGAGCGCCACGCAGGACAGCGGATCTTCGGCAACGCTGACCGGCAGGCCCGTTTCTTCGCGAAGGTAGTCGTCCAGGCCCTGGATCAAAGCGCCGCCGCCGGTGAGCACGATGCCCTGATCGACGATATCGGCGGCAAGTTCCGGCGCGGTGTTCTCAAGCGCGATGCGCACGCCCTCGACGATGGCGCCGATGGGTTCGGCCAGAGCCTCCGCGACGTTTGCCTGCGAGATGGTGATTTCCTTGGGCACGCCGTTGACGAGATCGCGACCCTTGATGTGGATCGTCTCACCGATGCCGTCGGCCGGCATGACGGCGATGCCGTAGTCCTTCTTGATGCGCTCTGCCGTGGCGTCGCCGATGAGCAGGTTATGGTGGCGACGCACGTAGGAGACGATCGATTCGTCCATCTTGTCGCCGCCGACGCGGACCGACGTGGTGTAGGCCAGGCCGCGCAGCGAAAGCACGGCGACTTCGGTGGTGCCGCCGCCGATGTCGACGACCATCGAACCGACCGGCTCGGTAACGGGCATGTCTGCCCCGATCGCTGCGGCCATGGGCTCGAGAATCAGGTAGACCTGGCTGGCGCCGGCGTTCGAGGCGGCGTCGCGGATCGCGCGGCGCTCTACCGAGGTCGAGCCCGAGGGCACGCAGATCACGATTTCCGGGTAACGGAACAGGTTCTTCTTGCCATGCACCTTGCGGATGAAGTGCTTGATCATCTCTTCCGCGATTTCGATGTCGGCGATGACGCCGTCACGCAGCGGGCGGATGGCCTCGATGTTGTCGGGCGTCTTGCCCATCATCATCTTGGCGTCGTCACCGACGGCCTTGACCTTCTTTACGCCGTTGAGCGTCTCGATAGCCACCACCGAAGGCTCGTTCAGCACGATTCCGCGGTCCTGAACGTAGACGAGCGTATTGGCGGTGCCGAGGTCGATCGCCATGTTCTGTGAGCCGAGTTTGAAGAATCGCGAGACGAGCGAGGCCATCAGTAATCCGTTGTCTTTCCCGGCGCTTGCCATTGGGAATCCCTATGACGCGACAGGCAGGTTGGCATGGAAGCGGTCCCCTTAGCCCATCGATTCGCGAAACGCCAAAAATTTGTGTCGATTTCATGGGGGAATCGTCAGAAGCCCGTCTCGAATTTCAAGCGGTTCACCGCTAGTGATTGGAAAGCGGCGAAGCTCGGCTGCCATCGACGCGTGAATGGCTTCACTGGCCGAAGGAACGGCCTCGATCTGTTCTGCCGTCGCCGAACTCCGCTGCCTGCGAAAGACGATTCGATGCCTACGATCCGCCGCCTTCCCGAACATCTCGTCAACCGCATCGCGGCGGGCGAAGTGGTGGAGCGGCCTGCCTCCGCACTGAAGGAGCTGGTGGAGAACGCGATCGACGCAGGCTCCACACAGATCACCGTCCGCCTGGCGTCCGGCGGACTGGACCTGATCGAAGTGACCGACGACGGTTGCGGGATGGTGCCCGATCAGATCGCCCTGGCGCTGGAACGTCACGCGACGTCCAAGCTTCCGGACGAACATATCGAACTGGTGGCGACGCTTGGCTTTCGCGGCGAAGCGCTTCCTTCGATCGGCTCGGTCGCACGCCTGACCATCGAGAGCCGACCCCACGATTCGGAAGAGGGCTGGAAGCGCGTCGTCGATCACGGGATCGTCGCGGTGGACAGCCCGGCCGCCCTGCCGCCGGGCACACGCATCCGGGTCGAGGATCTTTTCGGCAAGGTTCCGGCGCGCCGCAAGTTCCTGCGCTCGGCGCGCTCGGAATATGCGGCCTGCCAGGATGTGGTGCGGCGACTGGCCATGGCGCGGCCCGACATCGGCTTCACGATGGAGCATGACGGGCGCCGTGTGATCGCCGTGCAACCGCGAGAGGAACTGGCTTCGCGCGTGGCGCGGCTCGTGGCGCGCGAACTGGCCGAAGACGGCGTGCTGATCGATGCAGAGCGCGGTACCGCGCGCCTGACCGGTGTCGCGGGCCTGCCGACCTACAATCGCGGCGTGGCCGATCATCAGTATCTTTTCGTCAACGGTCGCCCGGTAAAGGATCGTCTGCTGGTGGGCGCGGTGCGCGGCGCCTATTCCGATATGCTGGCGCGAGACCGCCACGCCGTGCTGGCGCTGTTCCTGGAGATCCCGCCGGAGGAAGTGGATGTAAACGTGCATCCCGCCAAGACCGAAGTGCGCTTCCGCGATCCGAGTTTCATCCGCGGCTTCCTGGTGGGCGCCTTGCGCCATGCACTCGAATCGTCGGGGCAGAGAAGCGCGCAACCGGCCGCTGCCGCCGCGATGAACATGTGGCAGGTGGAGCCGGTGGCTCCGGCCCCGTCGCTGGGCTCGCTTTTCGCACGGGAATATTCCCCGCCGCAGACGCGCTCGGACTACCAGCCGGCACCCAGCCGCGTGTCCGAGGCGGGGGCGGCGTGGCGTTCCTATGAGGAAAGCGTCATGGCGCAGCCCTCGGGCCGCGCGGAACCGGCAACGGACGAGCCGGGGGAGGCCCTGCGGTATCCGCTGGGCGTGGCCCGCGGACAAGTCGCCGGAACCTATATCGTTGCCGAGGCCGAGGATGGCCTGGTGATCGTCGACCAGCACGCCGCCCACGAACGTCTCGTCCTGGAGCGGCTCAAGGCCGCCGGCGCGGAAGACGCCATGGCCCGTTCGCAGGCGCTGCTCTTGCCCGAAGTGGTCGAACTTGAGGAAGCGGCCTGCGACGCGCTGGAAGACAAAACGGCGGATCTGGCGCGTTTCGGGCTGGTGCTGGAACGGTTCGGGCCTGCCGCCATGCTGGTGCGCGCGGTGCCTTCCGTGCTTGGCAAGTCGGATGTCCACGCCCTGGTGCGCGATATCGCCGACGATCTGGCGCGCAACGGCGATGCCCTGTTGCTGGGCGAAAAGCTCGACCTCGTTCTGGCGACAATGGCCTGCCACGGTTCCGTCCGCGCCGGCCGCTCGCTTTCGGTGGCGGAGATGAACGCCCTGCTGCGCGAGATGGAGCACACGCCGCGCTCGGGCCAGTGCAACCATGGCCGCCCGACGTGGGTTAAGCTTGCACACCACGATATAGAGAAACTGTTCGGGCGAAAATAATGCGAAAACCGGTCCTTGCTCTCGCTTCCTTCCTGCTGCTCTCAGCTTGTGGCCAGGAGGATCCGGTACAGGAGGCGGCGGAGGACGCGCATGACATCGCCATGGTCGAGCGCATGAGCAAGGAACCGTTCAAGCCGATCATTCCCCGCCCCATCACCGAAATTGATGTCGCCCGCTATGGGCTGGACAGACCGGGCTGCACTTTCCGTAAGCCGGGCGACAAGGATCCGATCTTCATCGCCAACTCGGACGAAGGCTTCATGCGCATCGCCGGCGATCTCAAGCGCTATGCTGCCAAGAAGGAAAGCACACAGTTGCCGGGCAATGCGCGCTCCACTTACGTGGGACTGGCCAGCTGGGTCGATCTGGTGAGTCTGCCGGACAAGGCCGGCGGTTCGGACACCCTGCACTGGCCCGCGAAGCTTGTGCTCCACGATGCGCAGGAACGCGTGGCCTTCATGTCGGAGGGCGAGGTCACCTGCCGGCGGTGACGCCTACCTCTTCGTGGGCGATCTCAATGCGCCGCGAAAGGGGGCGTCGCTGCCATCGCCGTCGGTAGCCGGTGGAAGGTGCAAAAGGTCGCGCAAGAGCGGGGCGACATCGACATTGTCGAATGAGCCGAGCTTTCCACGCGGGGCGAAAGCCGGTCCGTTCGCCACGAACAACGCCGCCATTTCGGGAGCGGCATTGTCGTAGCCATGGCTGCCGCCGTTTGAGGCTTTGTCGGGGCTGGTCGCCGCGATCTGCCAGCCGGGCTCCGCCAGGCAGAAGAACGGCGCGATCCGCGGGTTGCGGCCATAGTGCAGGCGAGCCGGGATGTCCTGCTTGCGCCAGCACTGCATGTGCTCATGCGGCCTGACCAGTGCAACTGCGAGCTTCTCGTCATCGCCTTCGGTCGGCGTCAGCGCGGCGAAAGGTCCGGCTTCTCCCAATTTGTAGAGCGACGGGTCTGCAACCGTGTCCAGCGCGATGACGCGGTCGCTGGAAACCGCCGCCATGCCGTGATCGGCCACGACGATGAGATTGGCCGGTTGTCCGAGTTCGCGCAATCCGGCCACGAGCTTGCCGATGTCGCCGTCTACATCGGTGATCGCCGCATTGGTCTGCGCATCGTCCGGGCCATGGCGATGACCGGCCGTATCCACCTGGTCGAAGTAGAGCGTCACAAATTTCGGTCGGTTCGAGGCGGGACGGCGCAGCCAGTCAAGCACGGCATCGACGCGCTGCATGGGGGAAACCGCGCCGTTGAACTGCTGCCAGTCGCGGGGACGGATGCCGCCGCTCACGGTTTTCCAGGGTTGCTTGACCAGGGTGCCGCCCCAGGCGACATTCGAGCCGGGCCAGAACATCGTGGCGGTGTGAATGCCCGCCTTCTCGGCCGTTACCCAGATCGGCTCCGCTTCGTCCCACCAGTAGGGCTCGTCGCTGGCCATGGTGAACTTCTCTCCCGGATGGGCGGGATCTTCGAAGCCATTGGCGACGATGCCGTTGCGATCCGGCACTTTGCCGGTCACCAGCGCCCAATGATTGGGAAAGGTCTTGCTGGGAAACGATGGGCGCATCGCTGCGCTGATGCCGCTTGCGGCGAGGGTGGAAAGGTTCGGCGTGATGCCGCGATCCAGATAGTCGGCGCGGAAGCCGTCGATGGAGACGAGGATCACCACCGGCTCGCGCCTTTCCGGCGAAGGAGGCGAATCGGATTTGGCCGTTGCGGGAGAGGCGAGCAGGGCAATTGCGCCGAACAGGGGGGCGAATGTCTTCATAGGCACACCCCCTAGACTTGCGATCATGACAGGTCGATGTCTCGTTATATCATCCGTGCGAGCATCCACAGCGCCATGGCCACCATGAACAGGTTTTCCGTGAGGGATACGAAGCCCAGCGGAACCGCTCCCGATCCGCCGACGCAGGCGCATTTCAGCTCACGCTTCTGGATGTAGACCGCATAGAACACCGATAGGCCGCCGATACCGCCGATCGCGAGGCCGATCGGAATCGAGAGCCAGGGCAGGGCGTGGGCCGTCATCAGCGCGCCCGCCGTCCATTCCAGCACCGGATAGGCATAGGCATAAGGCACGAAGCGCTTTGCCAGCAGGTCGTATCCGAGGAACATCGTCGAGAACTGTTCGACATCCTGCAACTTGAGCATGGCCAGCAACATCATCGTCATCGAAACGAACCACTCGGCGCTGCGCAAGGTGAAGGGCGTGCCGAAAGCGGCCCAGCTGGCCGCCAGGGCGATGCCAAGGCCGGTCGCGAAAACCGCGAGGACGGGACGATACGTCTTGGCCTTGGGATCGTGCACCTTCAGGCCGAAATGCGCGCGCAGATCCGTGTAGCCGCCGATCCGCTGGCCGTCGATGAAGGTCTGCGGCGTGGTTGCCACGCCGTGCTCGGCCTTGAACGCATCCACCTGATCGCGCGTGGTCAACCAGCGATCCTCGACCCGGTAGCCTAGCTTCTCCAGAAGGTGCTTCGACTTGATGCCCCAGGGGCAGGCGTGCTTCTCCATGACCATGCGATGAAGAACGGCGGTTCGGGGGAGAACGGCGGGGCGGGCTGGCGTCTGTGTCATGAATCGGCCTATACCGTCCGTACCATGGTACGGAGTCAAGCATGGCCCTGACGATTTCGGAGCTTGCCCGCTCAAGCGGCGTAGGGGTGGAAACGGTCCGCTTCTATCAGCGCAAGGGACTGATGTTCGATCCGCGGCCGGCGACGGCCGGAGGTGCGAAAGGGCAGCGCCACTACACCCAAGAGGACGTGCGCCGACTGCGCTTCATCCGCTCTGCCAAGGCGGCGGGCTTCATCCTCGACGAGATTTCCGAGCTGATCAGCCTCGATCATACCGGAGACCGGCCCCGCGCAAGGGAAATGGCGCAAGTGCGCCTGGTCGCGCTGGATCAGGAGATCGAGCAGTTGGAGGCGGCCCGGCAGTCGTTGCGCCGCCTCGCCCACGAATGCGCGGGATCGGACGAAGGGCCTTGCCCGATCCTCGAATCTTTCGAGGATAGTTCGTCGTCCCGGACCTGATCCGGGACCGCTGGCAAATCTTTAGGCGCTTCCTCGCGAGCAAGGCCCGGCTCGGCCAGCGGTCCCGGATCAAGTCCGGGACGACGTGATCGGTCAGACGTTGAACTTGAAGTGCATGACGTCGCCATCGTGCACCATGTATTCCTTGCCTTCCTGGCGCAGCTTGCCGGCTTCCTTGGCACCCGCTTCGCCGTTCAGCGCGACGTAGTCGTCATAGGCGATGGTTTCCGCGCGAATGAAGCCGCGCTGCATGTCGGAGTGGATTTCGCCGGCAGCGTCGGGGGCCTTGGCCCCCGTGTGGACCGTCCAGGCACGCGCTTCCTTGGGACCGACCGTGAAGAAGGTCAGCAGGCCGAGCAGCTCGTAACCGGCACGGATGATGCGGGCGAGGCCGGTTTCGTGCAGGCCCATCTCCTCGAGGAACACCATGCGCTCTTCAAGATCCATGCCGACCAGATCGGCTTCGATCGCGGCCGAAACGATGACGGCCGTCGCACCTTCGGCCTTGGCCTTCTCGAACACGCGCGCCGAGAAAGCGTTACCTTCGGCAGCCGCTTCTTCTTCCACGTTGCACACGTAGAGCACCGGCTTGGCCGTCAGCAACTGGGCCTGGGCGAAGACGCGGGCTTCGTCCTCGTCCTTGGGCTGGGTGAGGCGCGCGGGCTTGCCGTCGCGCAGCAGTTCCAGCGCCTGGCCGAGGACCGAGGCGACCACTTTCGATTCCTTGTCCCCTTGCGCGGCCTTCTTCTGGGCTGCGGGAACGCGCTTTTCCAGGCTTTCGAGGTCGGAAAGCAGCAGCTCCGTCTCTACCGTCTCGGCATCCGCGATCGGATCGACACGCTCGTCGACGTGCTGGATATCGTCGTTCTCGAAGCAGCGCAGCACGTGGACCACGGCGTCCACTTCGCGGATATTGCCGAGGAACTGGTTGCCCAGGCCTTCACCCTTCGAGGCGCCGCGCACGAGGCCGGCGATGTCCACGAAGGACAGCTGCGTCGGGATGATCTTGGCCGAACCGGCGATTTCCGCCAGCTTGTCCAGACGTGGATCGGGCACGCCGACCTGGCCGACGTTGGGCTCGATCGTGCAGAAAGGATAGTTGGCCGCCTGCGCCGCCTGCGTTTCAGTGAGCGCATTGAACAAGGTCGACTTGCCGACGTTCGGCAGGCCCACGATTCCGCAACGGAAACCCATGTGTAACTCCGGGAAGAAATGTATGGCGCGCGCCTTAGCGCTCCTGCGCGGGTATTACCAGTTGCCGCGCTCGTTTCATGGAAACTTCAGAGCTTGCCCGCTAGGCCAGTGGGATGAAAGCCCTGGCCAGCCTCATTCTGATCGTTTCGGCGTTCGCCTCGCTTTCGGCTTGCAGCGGCAGCGAACCGGCGTCGCTTGATGCGGCGAAAGCGGCAATCGCCTCTCAGGATTACGAAGAAGCCCGTTACAAGATTCTGGAATTGCTGGAAAATGATCCACAAAATCGCGATGCGCTGAAAATGCTGGCGAGGGCGGAAATCGCCCTCGGCAATGCGGATGCGGCGGATCGGGCGATTTCCCGTTTCGCGGCGGCGGGCGGCGAGGGCGCGGTTCTTAACCGGCTGAAAGCTGGCGCTCTGCTTGTTCGCGGCAATCCGAAGGCAGCGATTACGCTCATTGTAAACGATTTCGACACCGATGCCTGGCGGCTGCGTGCCGAGGCTCACATTGCCTTGGGAGAGAAGGGCGCGGCCGCTCACGCCTTCGAGCAAGGCATGAGCGCGGGTGATGACTTGCAGCTGGCCGTTGCCTATGCGCGATTTGCGCTCGAGGGTGACGACTTGCCGCTGGTAGAGAAAATTCTCTTGCGAATGCAGGTATTTGCGAATAACTCTTACAACACGCTCGTGCTTGCTGGCGACCTGGCCTCCGTGCGCGGCGATACTGGAACGGCCATTGCCGCCTATCGCCGGACGATCGCTGCCTATCCGTCCCGGATAGACCCCATGCTGGCGCTCGCTGAGATTCATGGATCCCTGGGGAAGTCCGGCGAGGCCATGGCGCTTGTCGACAAGGCAGGCAAAGTGAGGCCATCCGATCCCCGGATCGAGAATCTGCGTATCCGGCTGCTGGCGCAACAGGGCGATTGGGAAAAGATCCGCCTTTCCCTGCAAGGTCGGGAGGGTGGGCTCGATCCGGCATCGCCGCTCGGCCTTGCGTATGGGGAAGCGCTGCTCCGGCTCGGTCAGGCAGAGCAGGCGCGCGTTCTGTTCAGTCGGGCAGCACTGCTGGACCCGGCGAACCCTTACTGCCGCGCGATGCTGGGCGAAGCGCTACTGGCGACGGGCGACGCAAACGGGGCATGGAAAACGCTGGAGCCGCTGAGCGACAGTCAACTCGCACCCGCAGCCTTGCTTGTCGTCGCCGAAAAGGCCGCGCGGGCTTCGGACGATCCTAAGGCCAAGGCCTTGCGGGTCCGCCTCGATCCACAGCGCATCGAGGTAACCATGGGCCTGATCGAAAGGGGGCAGGCCGCTCTCGACCGCCAGAACTGGAGCGAGGCGCACTCGATCTACAGCCGGTTGCTGGCAGGAGGAGAGGATGCCGAAGTGCTGGGACGGCTCGCTTGGGCATCGGCCGGTCTGGGGCGCCCGCGCGAGGCTATCGCCTATGCCGATCGGGCCTTGGCGCAGGATGCGGACAACCCGGCCTACATGCACTCGGCAGCACTGCTGAGGCTTGAACTGGGTGTCGATCTGGCGACAGCCCGGCAACTGCTCGAAGCGGCGGCCGACGCGGACCCCCGCAATGCCGACATCGCCCGCGACCTTCAGAAAGCGAAAGCCGCCGCCGGTTGAACTACCGGCAGCGGCTCGAAGAAAGCGGACCCTGACTTCAGGGCCTTCGCCAAGTCCCGATCAGTCGCGGGTCTTGCGGCGGCGCGCGTAAGCCAGGCCGAGCAGGCCAATGCCCATCATGCCGAGCATGCCGGGCTCCGGCACGGCGGTGCTGCCACCGGAGCCACCCGAGGTTCCGCCGGACGTGGTGGTGCCGCCCGAAGTGCTCGTGTTTCCGCCCGAGGTCGTGCCGCCCGAAGTCGTCGTGGTGCCGCCGGAGGTGGAGGTGTTACCGCCCGAGCTGCTGCTGGAACCGCAGTTCTTCTTGCCCCAGCCGCAGCCGTTGTTGCCGCCGCCCCAGCCCCAGGTTGCCTGGGCAGGCGTTGCGAAAGCGAGCGTGGTACCGGCGGCGAGGGCCAGTGCGAGCGTGGACTTGCGGATCATAACTATTCCCCTGTTTGCCGATCGGCATGTTCCGAATGGATCGCAAGCAGCTAAGCAAAAGCCGTGCCAACGCCGGAAATTCGGGGATTTGGCTTGCGCACAAACAGGGGTACGGTCGAGATTGTAAGCTAACTCGACACTTATTTGCGGCGTTTGGTAGCTAACTCTCCGGATCAATCCTGCTGACGCAGGGCGACGTCGTTCATGAAGCGAACGTCATCCCCGGCGGCAAGGCGATCTGCCTCTCCAGCCACGGCACCCAGCATGTCGGCCAGCGGGTCCATGTCCGCCTTGGCATAATTGCCCAGCACATAGCCGTGGACGCGATCCTTGTGGCCGGGGTGGCCGATGCCCAGCCGAATGCGGCGAAAGTCCGGGCCGAGATGCTGGTCGATCGATCGCAGCCCGTTGTGGCCGGCATGGCCGCCGCCCTGCTTCACCTTGACCTTGAACGGCGCCAGGTCGAGTTCGTCATGGAATACCGTCAGGTCGGCCAGTGCCAGCTTGTAAAAGCGCATGGCCTCGCCAACGGCGCGGCCGCTTTCGTTCATGAAGGTCGCGGGCTTGAGCAACAGGATCTTCTCGCTGCCGATGCGGCCTTCCTGAAGCCAGCCCTGGAACTTCTTCTGCGTCGGTCCGAAGCCATGAACTTCCGAGATCGCATCGATCGCCATGAACCCCACGTTATGTCGGTTCAGCGAGTATTGAGGACCGGGATTGCCGAGGCCGACCCAGAGCTGCATGGCGGAAAATCCTGTATTGTTAACGCGAAACGGCCTCTCCTGCACGCCGGTCGAGCCGGGGCGGGAGAGGCCGTCGCTTTATCCGAAGATAGGTAAGGGCGAAATTACTCGCCTTCGCCTTCCGTCTTCGCCGTGTCGCCTTCCGAGCTCTTCAGAGCCGAAGGCGCAGCGATCGTGGCGATCGTGAAGTCACGGTCGGTGATCGCGTTCTCGACGCCGGCGGGAAGCTTCACGTGGCTGGCGTGGATCGATTCGCCCACGTCGAAACCGGTCACGTCGATGACGATCTCGTGCGGGATCTTCTCGGCGTCGCAGACCAGTTCGAGGTCGTGGCGAACGACGTTGAGCACGCCGCCACGCTTGAGGCCCGGCGAGGCATCTTCGTTCGCGAAGACGACCGGCACGTTGACGTGAACGGTCGCACCCTTGGCGACGCGCAGGAAGTCAGCGTGGAGCGGACGGTCGGTGACGGGGTGGAAGGCAACGTCCTTCGGCTGCGTCCGGAACTTCTTGCCGCCGACTTCGACTTCGATGATCGAGTTGAAGAAGTGACCGGTTCCAAGCTGACGAATCAGCTCCTTTGCCTCGACGTGGATCGCGAGGGGTTCTTCGTTGCCACCATAGACAACGGCGGGGACGCGGCCATCACGACGCAGTGCACGGGAGGCTCCCTTGCCAGCCCGATCACGCGTCTCTGCCGGCAGGTTAAGCGTATCGCTCATGTGGACTTGCCTTTCGAAAACTGGATAGATGTCGGACACGGACCGCTTGTCGATCCGCACCGTCCCGCCACGCCTCCAGGGATGACCATGACGGGAAGCGGGCGCCCTTAATGCGAAATGGGCGAATTTGCAAGCGGCGTGGCGGCCGGGGGCATGGAACACGCGACCTGTCGCACCTTCATTCCACCCGCGTCACGGTATAGCCCTGTGCGGACAGCATGGCGGGAAGGCCTTCGGTTCCGGCCATATGCGCTGCGCCAACCGCAACGAAGGGCGTCTTGCCCGCTTTCATGGCGGCTATGATCCTTGCGGTCCAGTCGCGGTTGCGCCCTACGAAAAGCACGCTCCGCAGTTCCGGATCGGCGAGCAGGCCCTTGCGGGTTTCGCGCTCGATGGCAGCCATGTCGCCCTTGCGCCAGCTACCCGCGAGATCCGTGGTGTTCGTACCGGCTTCGCGGACGATCGCGGCCAGAAGGTCGCGCTGTTCGCGTTCAGGCAAGGCATCGAACAGGCCAAGCTGTTTCGCGGCCCCTTCCAGCTCGACCACGGGCCGGCTGCCCGAAGCGGCCATGACGGCGCGGTCCACGCCGTTACGAGCCTCGTTCTCGTCGGCATCCGCCCTGGCGATGGTCAGGGCCGCTGCCCAGGTGTCCACGGCTGCGAAATCTCCGTCCGAATGGCCGCTCTTTTTCAGCAGTTCCGCAAGGGCAGGGCGCATCTCGGGAGCGATCCGCTGCGACAGCGGCGGCTGCCCCTTGCTGCGGGCCAGCCGCGCGAAAGTGGCGCTCACTTCACGCTCATTCGCCAGGTTTGCGACTTCCACCATTACGGTGTCCGACCCGTCCAGCGCCTGGCCGACCTGTTCGGTTCGCCAGAGCAGCGGGCGCTTGGCGCTATGGATGGTTCCAAAGAGCCACGCGCTTTCGCCGCCGCGCCCTTCCACCCGCCAAAGCGCCGGGTTGGCCGGCTCCGGTTTCTCGGCGCAGGCGAAAAGCGCCAGTGCGGCGGCGAGGATAAACAGCTTACGCATGGCCTATTGCACGCGCTCGGACTTGATGCCGGCCCGGGCAAGCTGATCCTGCACGCTGCCTTCTCCCGCGAGATGTCCGGCCCCCACCGCGACGAACACCACCCCCGGTTCCGCGAGCCGGCCTTCCAGCCATTTCGCCCAAGCGGCATTGCGATCGGTGATAAGGACTTTCCGCAGGGTCTCGTCCGATTCGTCTTCATTGAGAAGCCGGGCGAGTTCATCTGCCTTGCCGGCTTTCCATGCCGCGACGACCTTGCTCACGTCCTCCCGAAGCGTAGGCAACTGGTCCAGCACTTCGGACAGGTAGGCCTGCTGGCTGTTCTGCGGCAGGGCCGCGAAAAGACCGATCTGATACGCGGCCGTTTCCAGGGGATGCCGCGCGATCCCGCTACGCTCGGCCAGGGCGTCGATCTGGGTTTCGATGCCGTTGGCCTGATCGTATCCTGCCGCCTTGAGAGGGATCAGCGAAAGAAGGAGGCCAGCATACCAGGCCTCGAAAGCATCGAAGGAATGCTTTTCAAGCCCAGAGCCTATCAGACTTTTTTCCAGAACCGCACGTTGCTTGGAAGGAAGGCTGTCACGAAGGCTTCTCCCGTCATGGCGCAGACCTTTTTCCATGAACAGGCTCTGGAGTTCCTCGGGCTTATCCAGCCTCGTCTCGGTCACGAGCAAGTCGGCTGAGTTGAAAGCGCTTTCCACCGGTCCTTGCAACCAGTCCACGCCCTGGGGAAGGATGTGGATGGTACCGAAGAGATAGATCGTCGTGTCCTCATCCGAGACTTTCCACATCGCAGGACGGGCTTCCTCCGTGCTCGTGGCGGAACGGGCTTCCCGCCCATCGACCTGAGGGGCGGTGAGAAACGCGAAGAAGGCGAAGGCGGTCGCCAGAAATCGGGACTTGTCGGGAAAGTTCATGACGCTTCCATGGGCGTTTGCAGGCAAACGAACGCTTAACGGGATAATGCAGCGCTGGGGATAGCCTCGCGAGGGCAGGCAGGGTAGCGATAAGTCCCTTTCAGTGCCGCTTGCGCGGTTGATTTGGCTGGATCGATCCGCCAAAGGCCGCGCAACCAAGAGATTTGACGGGATTTCGATGTCGACCGCTGCCAGACAGCCGCTCAGCTTCCAGGACATGATCCTGACGCTCCACAATTTCTGGAGCGCCCAGGGCTGCCTCATCCTTCAGCCCTATGACATGCGCATGGGGGCAGGGACGTTCCATCCCGCCACGACGCTGCGCGCGCTGGGGCCGGAGCCGTGGAAGGCGGCCTACGTGCAGCCTTCGCGCCGCCCGACCGATGGCCGTTATGGCGAGAACCCGAACCGGCTTCAGCACTACTATCAGTATCAGGTCATCCTGAAGCCGAACCCGGACAACCTCCAGGAGCTCTATCTCGCCAGCCTCGCCGCGATCGGCGTGGATCCGCTGGCCCACGACATCCGCTTCGTGGAAGACGACTGGGAAAGCCCGACGCTCGGCGCCTGGGGACTGGGCTGGGAAGTCTGGTGCGACGGCATGGAAGTGACGCAGTTCACCTATTTCCAGCAGGTCGGCGGGTTTGACTGCAAGCCGGTCGCCGGAGAGCTTACCTACGGTCTCGAACGCCTTGCGATGTATATCCAGGGCGTCGACCGGGTCTACGACTTGCGCTTCAACAACGAAGGCGTGAGCTACGGTGACGTGTTCCTCGCCAACGAGCAGCAGATGTCGAAGTACAACTTCGAGATTGCCGATACCGAGGCGCTCTTCGCGGGCTTCAAGGCCGCCGAGGCCGAATGCATGCGCTGCATCGAGGCGGAGATTCCGCTCGCGGCCTACGACCAGGCGATCGAGGCCAGCCACCTCTTCAACCTGCTTCAGGCACGGGGCGTGATCTCCGTGCAGGAACGCGCCAGCTACATTGGCCGCGTGCGCGATCTCGCCAAGGGATCGTGCGAGGCCTGGATCGAGAAGAACAAGACCGAATGGGAAGCCAAGTTTCCGGGGTGGACCGTATGACCGACTTCCTTCTCGAACTCCGCTCGCAGGAAATTCCGGCCCGCATGCAGGCTGGCGCCCGTGCCGATCTTGAAAAGCTGTTTCGCAAGGAGATGGAAGCGGCGGGCGTCGCCATCGGCGAAGTCTCCGTATGGTCGACTCCGCGCCGTCTGGCCCTGATTGCGCGCGGCCTGCCCCTCGCGACCGAGGCCGTTCACGAGGAAACGAAGGGCCCCGCCACCAGCGCGCCGGAACAGGCGCTCGAAGGGTTCCTGCGCAAGACCGGCCTGACCAAGGACCAGCTCGAAGTCCGTGACCTCAAGGGCAAGGACACCTATTTCGCGGTCGTCGAAAAGCCCGGCCGCGCGGTGGCCGATGTGCTGGGAGAGGTGATCCCCGCGATCATCCGCAATTTCCCTTGGCCCAAGTCTCAGCGCTGGGGCACCGCCTCGATCTCGACCGAATCGCTGCGCTGGGTGCGCCCGCTCTCCGGCATCGTCGCGATCCTCGGCGAGGATCTGGTCGAATGCGAAGTGGGCGGCATCCGGTCCAGCTATGTGACGCTGGGTCACCGTTTCCACGCGCCCGGCGAGATCACCATCGGCGGCGCGCATGACTATGCAGACAAGCTGCGGCTCGCCCATGTCCTCGTGAACCATGAGGAACGCCAGGATATCGTCCGCAACAAGGCGCGCGAAGCCGCCGCTGCGGCGGCGTTGAAGCTGGTCGAGGACGAAGGCCTGGTCATCGAGAACGCCGGCCTCACCGAATGGCCGGTGCCGCTCATGGGCCGCTTCGAGGAGGACTTCCTTGAAGTCCCGCCAGAAACGATCCAGCTTACGGCGCGCGTGAACCAGAAGTATTTCGTTTGCGAAGACGAAGCAGGTTCGCTTGCCAACGCGTTCATTTGTACGGCAAATATCGTCGCAACCGATGGCGGTGCGGCGATCGTCGACGGCAACCGCAAGGTTCTGGCAGCGCGTCTGTCGGACGCGCGCTTCTTCTGGCAACAAGACCGCAAGACGCCGCTCTCGGTTCACGCCGAAAAGCTCGCACGCATCACTTTCCATGAGAAGCTGGGCACTGTCGCCGACAAGGTTGCGCGCGTGGCGAACCTGGCCGAGTGGCTGGCTGCGGAAGGCGTGGTGCCGAACTGCGATCCCGCACTCGCACGTCAGGCGGCGGAACTCTGCAAGGCCGATCTGGTCACCGAGATGGTCGGGGAATTTCCTGAACTTCAGGGACTTATGGGCGGTTATTATGCCCGTGCCGAAGGTCTTCCTGACGCGGTAGCCGATGCCATCCGCGATCACTACAAGCCGGTCGGGCAGGGCGACGAGGTTCCCACCGCACCTGTTACGGTAGCGGTGGCGCTGGCAGACAAGCTGGATACGCTTCGCAGCTTTTTCGCGATCGACGAAAAGCCTACGGGATCGAAGGATCCCTTCGCATTGCGTCGCGCGGCCTTGGGCATCATCCGCCTCGTCACCGACAACGGTCTGCGTTTCGGCGTGGCCGAGGGCGACTTGCTGGACTTCTTTGCTGATCGTCTCAAGGTTCAGCAGAAGGAAGCTGGCGTCCGTCACGACCTGATCGACGCGGTTTTCGCACTGGGCGGCGAGGACGATCTGGTTCGCCTGCTCGCCCGCGTCCATGCGCTTCAGGCTTTCGTCTCCACCGATGACGGCGTGAACCTGCTCGCGGGTTACAAGCGCGCGGCGAACATCCTTCGGAAGGAAGACTGGCACGGCGTCGAGGGTGAGATTTCCCGGACCGGAGAAGAAGATCCCCTGGCGCTCGTCGACGATCCGGATCTGTCGGAAGTCATCGCCGCCAAGATGGTCGATCGCCATGCCAGCGAGCAGGCGCCCGTCTATCAGTGCGAGCCTTCGGAGCAGGCCCTCGTCCAGGCGGTGGGAGCAGCGGAAAGCGAAGTGGCTCGCACAGTGGCCGCAGAGGACTTCGCCGCCGCCATGAGCGCCTTGGCCTCGTTACGCGCGCCGATCGACGCCTTCTTCGAGCATGTCACTGTCAATGACGCCGATCCGGTCAAGCGACAGGCCCGCCTGGCCTTGCTCGATCGCTTCCGTGCTGCCGTCCACAAGGTCGCGGATTTTTCGCGCATCGAAGGCTGATCGAAATCCCGGCTTCCCCCAACTGACCTTGTCGCCAAACCAGTTTGGGGGAGGCCGGGAGTGCAAATTCTTATTTTTTCCAGCCCGATAGGGTGATGATCTCGAAAGTCTCGACGGTGCGGCCATCCTCACCGGCGGCGGCGAAGCTTTCCTGGGCGCGCGCCAATCCCGCTTTTCCTAGCGCCGGGGCGGCGTCGGCAAGGACGGCTCCAGCCGCCTGGGCGCGAATATCGCCCACCAGCCGCGCGAGGCTGCGAAAACCTACCCGTAGGGGCCGGTGATCGATGACCGGGTCCGCAAAGAGGGTCCGCTGGAGCAATTGACCGCCCGCGCGCACATCGATCATCGGATGGATGCGTGCCGCGGGTCGATCTCCGTCGGCCGCCAGCATCACGTCGCGCAGCACCGGCAGGCTGCCGATCGACAGGAAGCTGGCAATCATCATGCCGCCCGGCGCAAGAGCCTTGCGGATATGGACCAGAGCGCCGGGCAGGTCGTTCACCGTGTCCAGCGTACCCAGGCTGGCGATCAGATCGAAGCCTTCGAAGGGATAGGGCGATTCTTCGTCGAAGCCCTCAGCGGGTTCGGCCTCGGTGACTTCGACGCCCTGGCCTTGCAGCGCCCGTGCCAATTCGCCGGTCCAGTCTCCAACGACCAGGGCGCGTTTCGGTTCGAAGCGCAGGAACGACAGGCGCTCGACGATGTCTTCCACCATGTCCTCATGGAGGTAGCGCGGCGCGTCTGGCCGTTGCTGTAGCCCAATCGCGCGGCGGCGGGCCGCGATGCGGCGTGCGGGGGAAAAGATGCGGGGAGGAGCTTTGCTGGCCATGCCCGCTCCCTGCCGCGTCGCAAGCCTGGATGCAATCGCGCTTCATGCAACCGAGCGCGGCGGTTAACGTCTTGTAGCTTGCTGGCGGCTCATGCTCGGCTAGCCTGCAAGCGATGTCTCTTGCACGTGCTCTCGATCCGCTCATCGACCTGGTGTTTCCGCCGCGATGTCCCTTGTGCGGCGTCGGCCTGAGTACGCAGGACGGGCTTTGCCATGTCTGCTGGAGCGAGATGGCCATTCCCGGTGAGCCGTCCTGCCGAACCTGTTCCCGTCCGTTCGGCGACGGCGTGCCGGAGGGCGCCCTTTGCGCGCCTTGTCTTGGGGATCCGCCTCGACACGACGGCATCGCTGCGGCCACGCTCTACAACGACGTTTCGCGCAAGCTGGTACTTGCGCTGAAGCACGGCAACCAGATATCCCACGCCCGGTTCATGGCCAGGCTTCTCGCGACGAAGTTGAGCTTCGTCGACGAGACCTGGCTGATCGTTCCCGTCCCGCTTCATCGGTGGCGCTTGTGGCGAAGGGGCTACAATCAGGCGGCCGAACTGGCGCGCGAAGTGGCCAGGATCAACCGGGGCCGGCTGGTGGTCGACCTGCTCGAACGTCGCAAGGTTACGCCGTCGCTGGGCGGGCTGGGCAAGACGGAGAGGCGCCGCGTTCTTTCGGGCGCCATTGCCGTTCGCCCAGCGCGAAAAACGATCGTCAAAGGTGCGAGCATCGTGCTGGTGGATGACGTGCTGACAAGCGGCGCGACCAGTGACGCCTGTGTATCGATCCTCAAGCGATCCGGCGCACAAAGGGTAGTCATTGGCTGCTTCGCGCGCGTGTTGGACGAGGCGCTTGATGTCGTCCGTCAGAACGGGAAGGAAATCCCGGAAGAGCATACGAAAACGCCCGGAACTTAGGGTTCCGGGCGTCCTCGTGACGAAACTGTTGAGCCCTGCATTGCAGTTCGGCGGTCCCCCTGTAGGCCGCCTGGCCCGATCCCTCATTACCTGAAACCAGACCACCCGAGAGCACTCCGGCCTTGTTCCCTGAACCGTGGCGCTTGTATCAGCGACCTGTGGGTCAGCAGCAGCCCCCCGACTGCAAGTAGACAATCCTACGAAATCTCGGGGTTGAAAAGAGGCGCAGCGTGGCTACGAGGATTTTGGTCAACGGCTGTGGTTATCGTGCAACAACCGCGTCCAACAATTCCTGTCAGTGAGATTTCTGCATGTCGGAAGCAACCAAGACCGAACGCGAACTGGGCCATGAGTTCCTCCCCCGGTTCGACGCACAGGGCCTTCTCATCGCGATCGCCGTCGATTCGCAGACGCGAGACATATTGATGGTCGCCTACATGAACGCCGAGGCGCTGGAGAAGACGCGCGAAACCGGCTTGGCTCATTTCCATTCGCGTTCGCGCGGCAAGCTTTGGCTGAAAGGGGAGACCTCCGGCCATTTCCTGCGCGTGGAAGAGATGCTGGTGGATTGCGATCAGGATGCTCTCGAACTGCGGGTTCGTCCGGAGGGACCAGCGTGCCACACCGGTGCGAGGAGCTGTTTTTATAGGAAGCTCTCCGGCGATTCCTTGATTCGGATTGCGGACTAAGTGTTTAGCAAACGATTTAGTAACTGTAGTATAGGAACAGAAGCTCTCCCCCAAGAACATGCACTTATCCAACGATTTCAAAATTAACCAAAGAATCAGCATGTTCCACTGCCCACCATTGAGCGGATAGAGCGGACGGATCGTCGCAATCGGCTCGCAACGGCGCGCTCTTGGATGAACTATCGCCCGCGACAGGGTGCAAAGACCTTTATTGGTCGTGCCCGTCCTACGAAAAAAATGTTCAGCATTAGAGACTTCGGTCGGTGTTTCGCGCCCCTGCGGCGGCCGGCATATCTGATGCTTGCGGGTTGCCAATATTCTCTCGGTAACCGGTATCTAGGAGAACGGGTGGCCTTGTCAGGCGCCTGGGGCGCATCAATGGAAGGGAAGCATCAATGAAGCACAAAGCGTTGATTGCTGCCATGGTGGTGGGGCTCGTAGCAGCGCCAACCGCCGCAATGGCAGATCAGAGGCCGAGCTCGTCCTCCAGCAACTTCCAGAAGGCCGGCTTCTCGAAGGACTCCGGCTCAAGCCGTGGTTCCGAATCGAGCCGTGGAAATGGCCGTGGCGGTGACCGCGGCGGCTGGGGCTCCAGCAAGCCCGGCTGGGGCAATTCCGGCTGGGGTAACTCGGGCTGGGGCAACTCCGGTTGGGGTAACTCCGGCTGGGGCAAGCCTGGCTGGGGC